>JBDTQC010000228.1:0-6015 GCA_039932405.1 Ideonella sp. | reverse complement strand
GACGCCAAGATCCACGTCCTCAGCCACACGCTGCACTATGGCTGCGGTGCATTCGAAGGTGTGCGCGCCTACAACACCGCACAGGGAACGGCCATCTTCCGGCTGCGCGAACACACCGAGCGCCTGTTCAACAGCGCGAAGATCCTGCGCATGAAGATCCCATTCAGCATGGAGCAGGTGATGGACGCGCAGCGCGAGGTGGTGCGCGTCAACCAGCTCGAGAGTTGCTACCTGCGCCCGCTGACCTGGATCGGCAGTGAGCGCCTGGGCGTCAGCCCGAAAGGCAACACCATCCACCTGATGGTTGCCGCCTGGCCGTGGGGCGCCTATCTGGGTGAAGACGGCATGAAGCGCGGCATCCGCGTCAAGACCAGCAGCTACACCCGGCACCACGTCAACATCACGATGACGCAGGCCAAGGCGGTCAGCAACTACACCAATTCGATCCTGGCCAACATGGAAGCGCTCGACGACGGCTACGACGAGGCGCTGCTGCTCGACGCGGCCGGCTTCGTCAGCGAAGGCGCCGGCGAAAACTTGTTCATCGTCAAGAAGGGCGTGGTCTATACGCCGGATCTGTCGGCCGGTGCCTTGAACGGCATCACCCGCGACACCATCCTGGCGATTTGCAACGACCTGGGCCTGAAGTTGGTCGAAAAACGCATCACCCGTGACGAGGTCTACATCAGCGACGAGGCCTTCTTCACCGGCACGGCCGCCGAGGTCACGCCGATTCGCGAACTCGACCGCATCGAGCTCGGCGCGGGCTCGCGGGGCCCGATCACCGAGAAGATCCAGACGGCCTTCTTCGACATCGTCAACGGCCGCAACCCGAAATACCTCGAGTGGCTGAGCAAGGTCTGACGGGCCAACAGGAGCGAGCATGAAAGAACCGGTTGCGGTGGTCGAGGTTGGTGTCAAGGACATGGTCGGACCCGGAGCGATCTTCTGTCCGAATCCGAAGATGACGCTCTGGAGCACCCATCCGCGTGTCTTTCTCGATGTCGGCACGACCGGTGAAACCAAGTGCCCGTATTGCGGCACGGTCTACCGAATCAAGGCGGGTGAAAGAATTCATTCACATTGATCGAGGCGGCCCGCGGAGCGCCCTCTCGGCAGCGATGTGACACGCAGCCTGCTGATCGCGCCGCAGTGGATCGGCGACGCGGTGATGACCGAGCCGCTGCTGGCGCGGCTGGCGGCGCGGGGCGAACGGCTGACGGTGGCCGCCCTGCCGTGGGTGGCGCCGGTCTATCGCGCGATGGACGATGTCGACCAGGTGATCGAACTGCCGTTCGCGCATGGCCGCCTCGATCTCGGGGCGCGCCGCCGGTTGGCTGCTCAGTGGCGCGGTCGCTTCGATGTGGCGTACGTGCTCCCGAACTCGCTGAAATCGGCGCTGCTGCCCTTTCTGGCACGCATCCCGCGGCGCATCGGCTACCAAGGCGAGTCGCGCTGGGGCTTGTTGAACGAGCGTTTGCCCAATCCGCTCGGGCGTCCGCCGATGGTCGCCTTCTACAGTGCACTCGCCGGGCCGTTGTCGGACCAGGACGTGAAGGCGCGCCCGCGCCTGCTGTTTCCGCAACGCAAGTTGGAGGCGGTCACGGCCGCGCAAGGCCTGTCGCCGGGTTGTTATTTCGCGTTCGCCCCTGGCGCTGAATACGGCCCGGCCAAATGCTGGCCGGCTGCGCACTATGCCCAACTGGCGGCGAGCTTGCACCGGCGCCACGGCTTGCCGGTGCTGCTGCTTGGCTCGGCCAAGGAGCGTGCGGCGTGTGAAACGCTGGCGGCCATCGCAGAAGCCATTTCGCCCGGCGCCTGCCGAGTGTTGTGTGGCAGTTTGCAATTGATCGATGCGATGGCCTTGATCGCCGCGGCGCGCGGCGTCGCCAGCAACGACTCGGGCCTGATGCACGTAGCTGCGGCGTTCGGCGTGCCGCAGGTTGCGATGTTCGGATCGACCAGCCCGGAACATACGCCGCCGTTGAATGGCCGCGCTGCGGTGTTGTGGATGAAGCACGAACTCGCGCTCGACTGCGCGCCGTGTTTCGACCGCGTCTGCCGCTTCGGCCATACCCGCTGCCTGACCGAACTGCCACCGGAACGCGCGCAGCAGGCGCTCGAATCGATGATGAGCGAGGCAGTGTCGGCGCCTGGCCTCGCGCCGACCGGGCAGTCGCCTCAGGTGCCGAATTTGCCGGTGTAGAGCACCGGGCCGGTGGGTGCGCCTGTCGGCGAACCACCCGGCGGCTCGAGGCTGACGGCCAGACCCGTCGTTCCGTCGAGCAGCTTGTCACGTTTCACCACGGTCGCCGCGTCGGCAGCGATCAAGCCGAGCGATTTCGGCGCTCCGCTGGCCGGCAACGCCCACAGTTCGAGCGCGTGATCGGCCTGCAAGGCAACCGTGATCAGCGGGCGCGTCACGACGGCACGCCCGTCGCCGCTGAAACTGGCCACGAACGATGCCGGCGTCACGTTGCCGCCACCTGCGGAGGGTGAGGTTGCATTCAGCACCACGATGATTGGCGGCTGCACCGCACCCGGACTCGCGAGCAGCATCAGCGCGATGATGGCGGCCACGCTGGCGAATGCCGATACGCCGCGCCAGAACATCAGTCCTTGCCACCAGTGGCGCCTGCGCACCGGCGTCGTGCGCCCGCCGATCCGGGCATCGATGCTTTGCCAGACATCGGCCGGCGGCGGCTGCGGGGCGATCGACGCGCTCAGCGGTGCGAGCCGGTCTTGCCAGGCGTGGACCGCTTCGCGCAGCACAGGGTGAGCCGGCAGCAGTGCTTCCAGCCGGCGTCGCGCTGCGCCACGCAAAATGCCGGATACATAGTCGGCGGCCAGTCGGTCGGCCAGTTCGGGGCGGCTGTAGTCCATGGCTCGGTTCAGTCCCGGGTGCCATCGGCGTCGAGGCAGGGCTTCAAGGCCTGCAAGGCGCGTCGCACCCAACTTTTGACGGTGCCCAGAGGTTGGGCCATCCGTTCGGCGATTTCGGAGTGGCTGAGGCCGTCGAAATAGGCCATCGCAAGACTCTGGCGCTGCGGTGCGCTCAGCCCTTCCATGCAATGTTGCAACTGCCTGGCCAGCGCGGCCTGGTTCAGAAGCTCCAGCGGACCCGGTGCATCGTCGGCAGTTTCATCGTACACATCGACGTCCTCGTCATCCCTGCCATGGCTGCTGTTCAGCAAGGGTTGGCTGTTGGCGCGGCGCAAACTGTCGATCGCGCGGTTGCGGGCAATGCTGGTCAGCCAGGTCATGGGTTGACTTTGCGCCGCATCGAAGCCTGCTGCGGCGCGCCAGACGTTGACGTAAACCTCTTGAAGAATATCCTCGGCTTGTGCCCGGTCCCGATTGATACGCAGGATCACCGCAAACAGATGCGCGCTGCTGCGCTGATAGAGGCTGGCGAACGCCGCGCGGTCGCCCAGCCCGGCCCGCGAAAGCAACTGTGCGAGCTCCACGCTGTGGCTGGACCAATCGGCTCGGGGACGTTGCATGTGACGGAATTCTAGGGCCCAGACCGTGTGGCGCCGTCCGTACAATCGGCAACGATGGGCAAGGCATCCGATCCGCACGTTGGCACAGGCGATGGCCGGGGGTGTTGGTCCGCCAATCGAGCTTCGGAAAAGAATCGTCACAGCCGCCAATCGAGGGGAAGCCCGGCATCAGAGCCGGATGGCGTCCGAGCGCGATGATCGCTTACCGGGCGCCGCGCTGGCTGGGTGGCAACCAGGGCTTGGGCGGCAACCTGCAGACAGTCTGGCCGGCGCTGTTCGCGCGCGATCACCACGGCGCACAACCGCGCTTCGAGCGGGAGCGCTGGACCACCCCCGACGGCGATTTCATCGACCTAGACTGGCAGCGTCTCGAGGGTGTTGCCGCACCAGGCCAATGCAAGCTGCTGGTGCTGTTCCACGGGCTCGAAGGTTCCTCGGCAAGCCCGTACGCACAGGCGTTTGCAAGCCAGGCCCGGCAGTCCGGCTGGGACTTCGTGGTGCCGCATTTTCGTGGCTGTTCGGGAGAGCTTAACCACGCGCCACGCGCCTACCACTCGGGCGACTTCGAGGAGATCGGCTGGATCCTTAGCCGCCTGCGTGAGCGTCATCCGGCGGCGGCCGGACCGATGTTCGGGGTCGGGATCTCGCTGGGTGGCAACGCCTTGCTGCGTTGGGTCGAAGAAGCCGGGCTCAGCGCAGCGTCGACGCTGCAGGCGGCTGCTGCCGTCTCGTCGCCGGTCGATCTGGCGGCCGGAGGGTATGCCATCGGCAGCGGCTTCAATCGGCTGGTCTATACACGAATGTTCCTGCGCAGCATGGTGCCGAAGGCGCTCGCCAAGCTGGCGCAGCATCCGCGCCTGTTCGACCGCGAACGTTTGCTGGCGTCACGCAGCCTCTACGATTTCGACAATGTCTTCACCGCCCCGCTGCACGGCTTTCGCGATACCGACGATTATTGGACGCGTGGTTCGGCGAAGCCTCATCTGCCGCTCGTTCGCATCCCGACCTTGCTGCTGAATGCCCGCAATGACCCTTTCATCCCGGCCGCTTCGTTGCCGCGCGAGCATGAAGTCGGGCAACATGTCCGCCTGTGGCAACCGACTCAAGGCGGGCATGTGGGCTTTCCGGCCGGCCTCCCGCCGGGCGATGTGCTGACGATGCCTCGGCAGGTAATGGCCTGGCTCGAGGCACCCGATCTGGATTGAAGCTTCCCGGGAAACACGATGGACGATCTCGTCAAGGCGGCATTGCTGAAATGGCCCAACGTTCCGGCCTGCCGTGGCTGGCTGGCGCTGGACGCGCGTGGCGAGTGGTTTCTGCGTGACGAACAGGCGCAGGCTGCCGGCCCGTTTCCAGGGTCCAAGGGCAGCCACATCGAGCACCGCAAGCTGCGCGAATTCATCGAACGCAACTATGCGGCTGACCCCGATGGCGCCTGGTTTTTCCAGAACGGTCCGCAGCGGGTCTATGTCGAACTCGAAGCCGCTCCGTGGATCTGGCGGCTCGAGTCTGCAGGGGCGCAGGGGGGTGCCGTCATCACTAGCCATACCGGGTTGTCAGCCCGTTTTTCTGAAGCGCTGACCGACGAGAACGGGCGCCTGTTCCTGGTCACCGATCGGGGCCTTGGGCTGGTGCACACGCAAGACATGGCGATCGCTGCCGAGCAGATCGACAGCACGGTCTGGGCACTCGATGGCGAGTTGCCCTTTGCGTCGTTGCCCGGCCGCTACGGCTTTGTCTTGAGCCCCCAAGCGGCGGCTGCTGCAAGCCACTGAGTCGCCCTCAAACAAACAAGCCGGCACATGGTGCCGGCTTGTCGAGGGTCTGGCGAAGGCAGGGCTACTTGACCGCGCCCACCATGTAGGTGACGACTTCCTTGATTTCGGCATCGGTCGCACCCGAGCCGCCGCGTGGCGGCATTGCGCCCTTGCCCTTGATCGCGCTGGCGGTCAGGCCGTCGATACCGGCCGCCAAGCGTGGTGCCCAGGCGGCCTTGTCGCCGAACTTCGGCGCTCCGGCGACGCCGGCAACGTGGCAGGCCGAGCAGATCTGGGCATACAGCGCGGGAGCGGTACCGGCAGCAGCGGTCTTGGTTTCGGCTGCAGGCGCCGGGGCGGCGGGTGCTGCGGTTGGCGTCGCGGGTGCGGCGGATACAGCCGCCGGCGCCGGCGTGCTGGCCATCGCCGGGGCTGCGGTTTCGCTGGCCGCGGGAGCTGATCCTGTTGCAACAGCCGCGCCGGCCGGTGCCTTCGGCTCGGGCAGGTTGCCGCCCGATTTGTTGGCCATGTAGACGACCGCGCGCCCGATCTCGAAATCGCTGTGATCGCCGCCGCCCTGCGGGGGCATCGCGTTCTTGCCCTTCAACGCCGAAGTCAGCAAGGCCTCGTAGCCGGTCTGGATGCGCGCCGCCCAGGCAGCTGCATCGCCAATCTTCGGCGCTCCGGCAACACCCGCGGTGTGGCAGGCCGAACACTGAGCTGCAACGACCTGCTCGCCGGTTTTCATCGAGGTC
>JBDTQC010000227.1:0-6064 GCA_039932405.1 Ideonella sp. | reverse complement strand
GAGCGGCCGACCCAGCGCCGCGGCCTCCGGGTCGTCGTCGAACAATCGAACACAGACCCGCAAGCGGCGCAACATCACGCGCAACTGGTGCACATGCTCGTCGTCGAAGCTGCCGCTGGCAATCTGCGACGCATTGGCAAGGATCGGATTGCGCACCGATACCAGCGCCGTCTGCAACGCGGCACGCGGCAGATGCTGCTCGCGCAGCTTGATCGCTGCGATGTCCGAGCGCGGCGCAGCGACTGTCAGGCCGCGCGCCAACAGATCGCCGCGCTCGGCCTTGCTGCGCGTGTCAAGCCAGAGATCGAATCGCGGCGCCCAGCGGCGCGCTGCGTCGATCACCGCCATCGGCTGACCGCTGATCAACTCGATTTCGAGCTCGCAGATCGGAAGTCGGCCGCCTTCGCTGGCCAGATGACCTTCGTCGAATGCCAGCTCGACCGTTCCGAACCGGGTCTTCAAGTGGCGTTGCAGGCGCCGGACATTGCTGCGGTAACTGCAGCGCAGGCCGCTGTGGGGATTGGCCTCGGCATCGGAATTGGCCGCCAGCAGCTTGATCAGACGCTTGCCCAGCGGCACGCCACGATGCCGCTGTGGATCGATGTCGGGCGGATGGTCACTATCGCCAACACCTTCCAGCGTGAGGTTGTACTCCTCCCGGCCAAGCCCATCGGGCGCTAAGCCCTTGAGCGTTTGCACCCAAGCCGTACCCTCGTGACGCAGGCGCAGTGCGATGCCAGAACGTGC
This sequence comes from Ideonella sp., assembly GCA_039932405.1. Taxonomy (GTDB): domain Bacteria; phylum Pseudomonadota; class Gammaproteobacteria; order Burkholderiales; family Burkholderiaceae_C; genus Ideonella_A. The sequence goes on along the minus strand of JBDTQC010000227.1, from coordinate 5,317 downwards.
CAGCAAACGCTGCGCTGTGTCGAAGTAGATCGCCTGCAAATCGACAGGCTGCAATGCCGGCTGCTTGCGCCCGCCGACAAAGGCACGCACCGCTGCGCGGCGGTCCGGGGGAATCTGGAATTTCAGCTCGAATTCGATCATTGTCCGCATGATGCCTCGCCGCACTCCAAATTCTGATGACAGTCGCTTTGGAGCGATGCGCGGGGAGCGCGCGTGGCGTGCCTTAAAATCACCCGAACTCTTCGCAGCCCGGCTTACCTGAACGGGTCGACACTCGCATGCCGCTGTTCTGGAAACCTTACAAATCCGACATCACGTCGTTCATCGAGGACTTGAAGGCCAAGCGGCCGACGCTCGAAGCCGAACAGCGCAAGGGCCGCGCCTTGTTGTGGGACAAGCGGGTCGACCTCGCTTCGCAAGCGGATCTCGCCGACGCGCGGGTTGCCCAGCAGCCTTACGTCTACCAGACGAAGGCGACCTGAGGGCGCTTCAGAATCGCCTGATCGGCCGCGCGTACTGATGCCCGATGTCGTCTGCGGCGTCGCCGAATCCCGAGCCAATCACCTCGATGGATCATCTCTCATTGCCCGCCGACGAAGCCGCAGCCGCCATCGGACCCAAGGTTGTCGACAGCGTTGCAGTGGCGCGCCTTTACGGCGAACCCCTGTTCACGATGCCGCTGGATCTCTACATCCCGCCGGATGCGCTGGAGGTATTCCTGGAGGCGTTCGAGGGACCTCTTGACCTTCTGCTGTACCTGATTCGCAAGCAGAATTTCAACATCCTCGACATTCCGCTGGCCGACGTGACCCGGCAGTATCTGGCGTATGTCGATCAGATCCGCAAGACGAATCTCGAGCTGGCCAGCGAATACCTGCTGATGGCCGCGATGCTGATCGAGATCAAGTCGCGCATGCTCCTGCCCCCCAAGCGCAGTGCCGACGGTGCCGAGGCCGAGGATCCCCGTGCCGAACTGGTGCGCCGCCTGATCGAATACGAGCAGATCAAGCTGGCGGCCGCGCGGCTCGATGCTCTGCCCGTCCACGGGCGCGATTTTCTGCGTGCCCAGATTCACATCGAACAATCGTTGACCCCGCGCCTTCCGGAAGTCGAACCCGACGAACTGCAGGCGGCCTGGGCCGACCTGATGAAACGGGCCCGGCTCAACCAGCACCACACCATCAGCCGCGAGCAATTGAGCGTGCGTGAGCACATGAGCATCGTGTTGCGCCGCCTGCAGGGCCGGCGCTTTGTCGAATTCGAGGATCTGTTCGAGGTGCAGCGTGGCCCGGCGGTGCTGGTCGTGACCTTCATTGCCCTGCTCGAACTGGCTCGCGAGCGCCTGCTCGAAATCACGCAGGCAACGGCATTCGCGCCAATCTATGTGCGCCTGGCTTACCAGCCTTCATGACCGGGCTGGCGCGGGCAACTCACACCGCCGCCACCACTGGACCGGATCTCACCGGGATTTGACTCCGAGCTTGAAAGAAATCATCGCGCGCAGCTTGTTAGGCACAACCGGCTTGATCAGCAGGTGGTAGTTGTCTTCGTGCGCCTCGTTTTCATGGCCGGTCATGGTGCTGCCGGTGACAAGAATTGCCGGAATGTCTGCCGCGAAGTGCTGACGCAGCGTCCGGATCGCATCAGTCCCGGTGCGGCCCGGCTCAAGTCGATAGTCGACGATCAGCAGATCAGGAACAGCTGCCGGAGGCTGGGTCAACAACCACGCGCTGACCGCGGCCACACTGTCGAAGGTCGACAAGGTGGCGCCCCACGTTTTCAGCAGCACCTCCAGCCCGGCACGCACCGCGGGCTCGTCTTCGACAACCACGATATGACGGCCGGCAAGCGTGACATTGATGCTCGATTGGTAGGCCGGAATGGCGGCCGGACTGCGACTGAGCCGACCGGATGGCAGGGCCAACGAAAACACCGTTCCGCGACCGGGTTGTGATCGTAATTCGATCGACGCACCCATCAGATCGGAAAGACGTTTGACGATTGCCAGACCCAGACCCAGTCCCTTGCGCTGATCGGCCAACGGGCCGCTCAGCCCATGGTCGCCGGGCGCGGTTATCTGGTAGAACTCCTCGAATATGTGCTGCTGCTCCTCGACAGCAATTCCCGGCCCGGTATCCCAGACCTGCAGCAGGATCTGCTCGCCGCGACGCCGCGCACTGACCAGCACCGTGCCGTCGACGGTGTACCGGATCGCATTCGAAACCAGGTTGCGAAGGATGCGCTCCACCAGCAACGGGTCGGCATGCACCACGTGTTTGCCGCCGCACAGGCGCAGCGCCAGGCCTTTCTCGAAGGCGGTCGGCTCAAAATGCAGCCGCAACTTGCGCAGGATGTCGTCGACCTCGAATGGGCGAGGCTCGACCGTCACCCCACCGCTGTCGATGCGCGTGATGTCGAGCAACTCGGAGAACAAGGATTCGAGCGCGTCGACCGAGGCATTGATGCTGTTTACCAGGTGCGCCACTTCGTCGTTCTGCGCCTTGCTGCGCAAGGCCTCCGCAAACAAGCCCATCGCATGCAGTGGCTGGCGCAAGTCGTGGCTGGCTGCCGAAAAGAATTGCGTCTTGGCGCGATTGGCTACCTCGGCAGCTCGCCGCGCCTCTTCTGCGGCGAGTTTCTCGCGACGCAGTTGCACCAGCAGTTCGTCGGCGTGAATTTTCAGATCGATGACGCGCTGCAGGGCCTGGCGGTAGTTGCGTGCCAGCAGCGCGGTCATGCTGAAGATCAACAGCAGGATGCCGGCCAGCTGCAAACCGTAGGCGTCGCCGACCAGCGCCACCCGCGAGGCCATCGGCAGAAAGCACAGGGCGCCGAACAGAAGATATGCCCGCGGTTGCGAAGCCAGCACCGGCACAACAGCGACGCAGAATGTGTAGACGACGATGATCAACGCGGTCTGCTGGTTGCTGTCTCCGAACGGATAGAACAGCCAGGCCACCAGGCCCCACATCGCCCCGGAGAACAAGGTTCCGTAGTTCCACAACCGGCGCCAGCGCCGCCATTGCGCGGCTGTCTCGGTGCGACTGCGCAGATAGCTGCGGTAAAGCCACAAGCGCAAGGCCCAGCCGACACTGGCGGGGACGAGCCAGGCCAGGGTCACCGCAAGCGGCGTCTGTTGGCGGAACAGCAACATGACAACGAAGATGCCGGCGAGATTGCCTGCCAGAATGGCCGGCATGTAGTCGAAACTGCTGCGAACATCCTCGGACAAGGCTGCCGATGCGACTTCATCCTGCGAAAGCGTCGACGCGGGCGCGCCCTCTGCAACAAGCATCGGCGAAACCTGGGCAGGCACCGCCATGGCTCAGTTGCGACCGTTTTGCCTGGCCCGCCAGGCACCCAGCCCACCGGGCACCTGCGACATCTGGCTGACGGCCAGCACCGCCTGGGTGCGGGTATTGACATCAAGCGCTCTCAAAACGGCAGCGACATGATCCTTCACGGTTTCAACCGATAAATTGAGCTCGCGGGCAATCAATTTGTTGGGTTTGCCTTGCAGCAACTGCGCCAGGACTTCGGTCTGGCGCGGCGTCAGCCCCAACGCTTCCAGCGCAACGGGGGCACGCTGGAAATCGCTGCCCCACGCGGCGTTGTGAACCGTCGACGCGCGCGTGGTGTCGGTTTCGCTCGGTGCATTGGAGGCTGCCGACGAGCTTCCCATGCTCATCGGCGGCACATAGATTCCGCCGGACATCACCAGATTCAGAGCCTCGAACAGGGTTTCGTTGCTGGCGCGCTTCGGCACGAAGCCCATGGCACCGAGATCGATCGATCGGATCACGTCGCTGGTGCGATCGGATGCCGACAAGACCACGACCGGGATGGCCGGATAGGCGTTGCGAAATTCGGTCAGCACATCGAAGCCATCCGCATCGCCGAGTTGCAGGTCGAGCAGCACCAGGTCGAAGTCTGGATCGCGTTGCAGGATTTCGCGGGCCGTCCGTGCGCCGCTCGCACCGATCACGCTGAGGTGGTCGCCCAGACCCTGGATCACCTGCTGCAAGGCGACCAGGATCAGTGGATGGTCATCGATCAACAGGACTTTCATCAAGGCATCCCGGTGGTTGCTCGTCGAGCGATCGTAGGCGTTCACCCGCAAGTGGGCAGGCCCCCGGTCGGGGGTGCGCGGGCTGAAATAGGCTCAGGTATACCGCCGGCTGATCGATTCGGCAATGCAGACCGGTTTGTCGGAGCCCTCGCGATGAATGTTGCCCTCGACGATCAATTGCGCCCCGCCCTCGATCGCTTCGAACGAGAGCAGCTTGAATCGACCCCGCAACCGGCTGCCAACCGGAACCGGCGCCGTGAAGCGAACCCGGTTCAGCCCGTAGTTCACACCCATTCTCACATCGGAGATCGTGAAAGCGGAGGCGGTCATTTCCGGCAGCAGGCTCAGGGTCAGAAAGCCGTGGGCGATCGGCGCGCCGAACGGGCCGGCAGCCGCTCGCACCGGGTCGACATGGATCCATTGGTGGTCGCCGGTCGCCTGCGCGAACAGGTTGATGCGTTCTTGTTCGATGCTGATCCATTCGCTGTCGCCGAGCTGCTGGCCGAGCAGCGCCCGCATGTCACTGAGTTTGGCAAAGGTCTTCATCAAGGGATCTCATTCGTAGAAAGTGCGGCCTGCTTCGAGCCATTGCACGATCGGCAGCCACTGCTCGAGGTCGCGCTCGACCCGACCCGGGTTGAAGTCCCACAGGGTCAGGCCACGTGCGGCCATTTGCACGTAGTTCTGGGTATCGCGCAACTGGCCGACCACCGGAATCGCCAGCGTCGCCAGAAAATGGCGCAACTGCTCGGCCGCAATGGTATTTTCGCGCACCCGCATCGCAACCAGGCCGATGCGCAGCCTGTCGGCGCGTCTGTGAGACAGCAACTCGGTGACAAACGGAAGGGTGGCCTGGATGTCGAACAGGCTGGGCTGCAGCGGAATCAATACCGTATCGGCCACCTTGAGCACCGCGTCCAGGCGTTTGCCGTGCAGCGCCGCCGGTGTGTCTAGAACGACGTGGCTGGTTCCTTTGGGCGGCTTCACCACCTCGCCGCGCGCCACCTCCCAATTCAGGATCGGCGCCAGTTCAGGCGGGCGCAAGGCCAACCATTGGCGCGACGAATGCTGACGATCGGCATCACCGAGCATGACCGCATGCCCGCGTGACGCGAAGTAGCCCGCCAACTGCGTCGACAACGTGCTCTTGCCCACCCCACCCTTGGGATTCGCCACCACGATGACCGGCATCTGTCCTCCCGGATTGCGCCTCGACTTACTGCCCCAGCTGCGTTCGACACCCGACAC
>JBDTQC010000226.1:0-6066 GCA_039932405.1 Ideonella sp. | reverse complement strand
AGTCGATGCACTGCAACTTCGGCATCGACCTGATCAACCAGATCAAGCTCGAGAACCCGCAGCTCTGGAACGCCGAGTTCAAGAGCGAGATCAAGGCGTTGTTCCTGAAGGCGGTCGAACTGGAGTACCGCTACGCCGAAGATACGATGCCGCGCGGCGTGCTCGGCATGAACGCCTCGATGTTCAAGGGTTATCTGCGCTACATCGCCAATCGCCGTGCAACGCAGATCGGGCTCGAGGCATTGTTTCCGAACGAGGAAAACCCGTTCCCGTGGATGAGTGAAATGATCGACCTGAAAAAGGAACGCAACTTTTTCGAGACGCGTGTCATCGAATACCAGTCCGGCGGCGCGTTGTCGTGGGATTGAGAGATTGGACGAACCAGAGCAAAGACATGGTCGTGCAAAACGGATCAAGAAGATTTTCACCGCGCGATGCAGCGACACAGAAGCGCTGCGGGCGAGGTGTCTCGAATTCACCGCACCAGACGCACCCTTCGGGGCAAAGCGCTGGGTGGTGAATAACTGTCAGGCATCGGCGTTTCTGCAGGTGTCCGGCAGCGTTTTTTCCACTTGATCAAGGAGAAATCTAATGGCAACTGCAAAAAAGGCCGCTCCGGCCAAGAAAGCGCCGGCAAAAAAGGCGCCCGCTAAGAAAGCCCCGGCCGCCAAGAAGGCACCGGCGAAGAAGGCAGCGGCGAAGGCCGCTCCGGCCAAGAAGGCGGCACCGGCGAAGAAGGCCGCACCGGCCAAGAAGGTTGCGGCGAAGAAAGTAGCCGCGAAGAAGGCTGCGCCGGCGAAGAAAGCGCCAGCGAAGAAGGCTGCTGCTGCGAAGAAGGCTCCGGCGAAAAAGGCTGCGGCCAAGAAGGCGCCAGCCAAGAAGGCTGCGGCGAAGAAGCCGGCTGCAAAGAAGGCGGCAAAGAAAGCGCCCGCTGCGCCGGCGCCAGCTGCGCCTGCGGCGACTCCCGCTGCAAAGACCGCTTTGAGTCCCCAAGCGGCGTGGCCATTCCCGACGGGCAGCAAGCCCTGAGGCGGATCGGCCCAGTCAAGTCAAACCCGGCTTCGGCCGGGTTTTTTATGCTGGAAGTCTTACTTCAGACCGAGCATGTGCCGATCGACTCGATGATTCTGGCCGCCACGTTCTGCGATCTTCAGGGCGCCGAGCTGGTTGCCCAGTTCGACGCAGCGGCGCACGGTCCAACCCTGCTCCAGGCCGAACAGCAATGCCGCGCGGAAGGCATCGCCGCAGCCGGTCGGGTCGACCACTTCGGTGGCCTCGACGCCAGGCACATGGGTGCGCTGTCCCTGCTCCCAGATTTCGCAACCGTCAGCTCCGAGGGTGACGATGACGCCCTTCAAATGGGAACGTGACATCGACGCCAGCGTCTCGCCGGTGCGATCGCACAACATCTTTGCTTCATAGTCGTTCAGCGCGACCCAGGTAGCCTGTTGCACGAAGCGCTTCAACTCGTCGCCATCGAACATCGGCAAGCCTTGTCCGGGGTCGAAGACGAACGGGATCCTGGCTTGCGTCAATTGCTCGGCGTGTTGCAGCATCGCGTCTCGGCCATCGGGCGCGATGATTGCGATGCGCAGGTCGTCGCGCGTCGGTACCGGCGTCTGATGCGCCGACTGCATGGCACCGGGGTGGAAGGCGGTGATCTGGTTGTTGTCGGAATCGGTGATGATGATCGCCTGCGCCGTGTAGCTGTCGCTGATTTCGGCCACCTGGCTGACGTCGACTCCCCAGCTTTTCAGGCGCTGCAAATAGGCTTGACCGTCACTGCCGATTGCCGCCATCACCACCGACTGACCACCCAGTGCTTGCAGGTTGTAGGCAATGTTGCCGGCACAGCCGCCAAATTCGCGACGCAGTGTGGGGACCAGAAAACTGACGTTCAGGATATGCACCTGCTCGGGCAGTATCTGCTGCGCGAAACGGCCAGGGAATGTCGTGATGGTGTCGAAAGCGAGTGAACCGCAGATCAGAGCGGGCATGGATGTTCCAGTAAGAGGGCAAAACGCATCGATCTCACGGTGTTGGCACGGTGAATTCGGCTGCTAAGGGATAAAAGAGTTCGACGGTGTAGCCGGCAACCCGTGCTTCACCTGTGCTCAGAACCAGTTGCAGCGGCAAGGCGGCCGCCGCTTCGACGACCGGCGGATCGACATGGAAGTCTTGTGGCAACAAGGCCTTGCGTGCGAGCAGCTTGCCTTGGGCATCGGTCAGGTTCAATTCGATTGCCGGCATGCTCAGCTGGCTGACGCCACGATTGCGCAGGCTGATCGTCAATCGAACCGACTCCGGCTTGCCGGCCACCTTCGCCAGCGCGCTGCTTTCGATCGACAGGTCGCCGATGCGGCGCAATGGCTCGATGGTGCAATTCCAGCGTGCGCAGGCGCTGCGCAGCAGCGTTGACGCGGCGGGCGAACGCGAGGCGATCGAATCTCGCTGGTGGTAGACCACTTGCAACATCAACATGATCAACAGGATCAGCGACGTCCCCAGCAACGCGGCGCGCGTGGCCGGGCTGTTCGATCGTTCTTGACGCTGGGCATCGCGCATGAATGTCGGCGTGATGGCAGGCGGGGCGGGCCGGTCGGTGTGATCCGCCGCTTTGGACGCCCGCGCGCCATCTCCTCGCGAGTCGGCCGCGGCCGCGCCTTCAGCGATGGTGGTCGGCTGGCTCGCCTGCGCCGAATCTGGCGTCTCGATCAACAGGCCCTCGGGGTACGCCATTTGCGACGCGAGCGCATCCGCCTTATCGGCACTGTCGCCGCCAACGACGGCCGACTCCCCAGCCTCCAGATCCTGGCGCTCGAGCAGCCGTTGAATATCGATCGGGGCCGATTCGGTCATCGCCGACGCGCCGGCTCGCGGCTCGCGAGCCGGTCTGGTCGCCGTGTCTGCAGCCGATGGGTCGAGATCGATCAGGCTGGCGAGTGCATCGAAGACCGTGTCGCAACGTCCGCAGCGCACCCATCCGTCGGATACGCGCAACTGATCCTGGACCACCCGGAATGTCGTTCCACAGGAAATGCAACGGGTTGCCAGGGTCATCGAAAGCGGTCGTAGAGGCGCAATGTCAAGCTGCCGGCGCTTGTGCAGTCATCAGGATCCAGCCGTCTTCGCAATCGCTGACCTGCAGCGACAGCCAGGGAGCATAAGCCGCTTGCAGTTCGTCCGCCTGGCGCTCGAGGATCCCGGCAAGCACCAGATGACCACCCGCTGCGAGATGTCCGCACAGCAATGGCGCCAGCAGCTTCAGCGGCGTGGCCAGGATATTGGCCAGAACCAGCGAGTAGCTGCCTTCGGCGGCATCGGGCAAACCGGCGCGCAGTTCGATGCCGTTCGCAGCGGCGTTGGCGCGCGTCGATTCGACGGCATCCGGATCGATGTCCAGCGCATCGATCTGCTGCGCACCGTGCAGCGCCGCACCAATCGCCAGGATGCCAGAGCCGCAGCCATAGTCGAGCACGCGCTCCCAGCCACTCGACAGGTGATCGGCTTGGCGGGCGATCCAGCGCAGGCACATCCGCGTGGTGGGATGGGTGCCGGTGCCGAATGCCAGGCCGGGGTCGAGCCGGATCACTTTCACAGCTCCGGCCGGCGGCTCGTGCCAGGTCGGAACGATCCAGAATGTCTCGGTGATCTCGACCGGCCCGAACTGCGACTGGGTCAAGCGCACCCAGTCCTGGTCTTCGACTTCGACCAGTCCCTGCATCTTGACGTCGTGCGCCCATTCCTGGGCGAGCAGCAAGGTGACGGCCTCGGTCGCCTGCGTTTCGTCGTTGAACAGTGCCTTCAAGGTCGAGCGTTGCCAGCCGGGACGGGCAGGTGGCATGCCGGGCTCGCCGAACAAGGCCTGCTCCGCGGGCGTCTGCGCGTCGGCATCTTCGACCGAAACCGAAAGTGCAGACAGCTCGTCAAGCAGAGCGTCGGATACCGATTCGACCAGTTCCTCGGGTGCGATCAATTGCAGCTCGACCACGCCAGTCCTTCAGCGTTTACGAGAGGCCAGCCAGCCTTCGAGGTAGTGGATATTGGTGCCGCCTTCGATGAACTTGGCATCGACCATCAGTTCGCGGTGCAGCGGGATGTTGGTCAGGATGCCTTCGACCACGGTTTCCGACAACGCGATCCGCATTCGGGCCAGCGCCTGATCCCGGGTATCGCCATGCACGATGATCTTGCCGATCATCGAGTCGTAGTTGGAGGGCACGACATAGTTGGCGTAGGCATGCGAGTCGACCCGTACGCCAGGGCCTCCGGGCGCATGCCAGGTGGTGATTCGTCCGGGCGACGGCGTGAACTTGTACGGGTCTTCGGCATTGATCCGGCACTCGATCGCATGGCCGCGGTTCTGGATCTGGCGCTGCGTGAATGGCAGTTTCTCGCCGTCGGCAACGCGGATCTGCATTTGAACGATGTCGATGCCCGACACCATCTCCGTCACCGGATGCTCGACCTGTACCCGCGTATTCATTTCGATGAAATAGAACTCGCCGTTCTCGAACAGGAACTCGAAGGTGCCGGCGCCGCGGTAGCCGATCTTCTTGCAGGCGGTTGCGCAGCGGTCGCCGATGCGCTCGATGATCCGACGCGCAATGCCTGGGGCAGGGGCCTCCTCGATGATCTTCTGATGGCGGCGCTGCATCGAGCAATCGCGTTCACCGAGCCAGACCGCATTCTTGTGCTGGTCGGCCATCACCTGGATCTCGATGTGGCGCGGATTCTCGAGGAACTTCTCCATGTAGACCGCGGAGTTGGAGAAGGCCGCTCCGGCCTCCGCCCGCGTGGTCTGGATGGCATGAATCAGCGCCGCTTCGGTGTGCACCACCCGCATGCCGCGTCCGCCGCCGCCGCCAGCCGCCTTGATGATCACCGGATAACCGATGGCCCGCGCCTGCCGGATGCATTCCTTCGGATCTTCTGGCAACGCGCCTTCCGAGCCCGGCACACACGGCACACCAGAGCGGATCATGGTCTGCTTGGCGGAGACCTTGTCGCCCATCAGGCGGATCGATTCGGGTGAGGGACCGATAAAAGTGAAGCCGCTGCGTTCGACCCGTTCGGCAAAATCGGCGTTCTCGGCGAGGAAGCCGTAGCCGGGATGGATGGCCTCGGCATCGGTCACCTCGGCGGTCGAGATGATTGCCGGCATGTTGAGATAGCTGGCTGCCGAGGGTGGCGGGCCGATGCACACAGCTTCGTCGGCGAGCTTCACATACTTGGCATCGCGGTCAGCCTCGGAGTAGACCACCACCGATTTGATGCCCATCTCGCGGCAGGCGCGTTGGATGCGAAGCGCGATCTCGCCGCGATTGGCAATGAGAATTTTCTTGAACATGAGTGCCTTGGCGCGATCACCCGCAGCGGGTTGCGCAAACTGCCTGCGCCATGAGGTCCGGTGTGCGGTCGTCCCGAAGTTCGATCAATTTCATTCGATATGGAAGAGCGGCTGGCCAAACTCGACCGGTTGGCCGTTTTCGCACAGGATTCGAGTGATCGTGCCGGTCTTGTCGGCCTCAATCTCGTTCATGATCTTCATGGCCTCGATGATGCAGATCGACTCGCCTTCCTTGACGGGCGAACCGACCTCGACAATCGCCTTTCCACCTGGGCTCGACGATCGGTAGAAGGTGCCCACCATCGGCGACTTGACGACATGCGCAGTCGATTCGGGTTCGACCGGCGGGGCCACCGCGGCCAGCATGTCAACCGCAGGTGCGGCGGTTGCTTGAAGCGGCGTTTGCATCGGGTATGCAAACTGTGTAGCCGGTTCGGATTTGACGATCCGCACCTTGCCGTCGGCTTCGGTAATTTCCAGTTCGGAAATATTCGAATCCGACACCAGGTCGATCAAGGTCTTGAGCTTTCGAAGGTCCATCAGGACAACTCCCGGAAAAAGCTCAACGCATTCAAGCGTTGAACGGCACGCAACTTTCGGTTTCTGATCCGATCAGCCTTTGAAAGTGATCGATTCTTTCTAAAATCTTGACTGCCACAGACGGCTCATCGGCATGCTTCCCCGCCTTGGCTTTCCGAACGGTGGGGGCGAAGTTT
>JBDTQC010000225.1:0-6072 GCA_039932405.1 Ideonella sp. | reverse complement strand
CGTTCGGCATTTCGCATCTGGCGCCGGCCTTGCCGGTCTTCATGGCCCAGCACCCCGAGGTCATTCTGGACATGCACTTCAGCGACGAGTTGATCGACGTTGTGGCGCAGGGCTATGACCTGGCCTTGCGCATCTCGTCGCTGCCTGATTCCAGCCTGCTGGCGCGGCGCTTGTGTGAGGTGCGGCTGTTGCTGGTTGGCGCACCGGCCTACTTCGAACGACACGGCCGGCCGACGCATCCGCGCGAGCTGGCGACGCATCGCGCGCTTCGGTATGTGCATGCGCGTGTCGGCGAGGCCTGGCGCTTCCAACATGCGCGGCAAGGCGAATTCGCGCAGGTGGTTCCGACGGTGCTGCGTGTCAACAACGCCGAAGCGCTGGCGCCGGCCTTGCGTGCCGGCCTGGGCCTGGCACTGCAGCCCGACTTCCTGGCCTGGCAGGATGTGCGAGACGGACTGCTGCAAACCGCGCTGGACGCCTGGCAGGTGCCGCCCATCGCCTTGCACATCGTGACGCCACCGGGCCGCGCACGTCCGGCGCGGGTCCAGGTGTTGATCGACTATCTGGCCGACCATTTCGTGCAGGCGCCGTGGGCGAGGGCAGTGCCGCCAGCCTGATGGAAGCAGGGCGCTTGCCGGTCGGCGTCAGGTGCTTTTCGGTAGCCTGCAGATTGAACGCTCGGCGCTGTCACGCCAGATCGGCCCGGCGCGCCTCGGCCATTTGTGTGCGCCGGTAGTCGCCCTGGCGCTCGATCATCCAGCCCGGGTATTCGGCTGGCAGGCGGCTCACCTCGTCGATGGCAGTCAGTTCGTCAGATTTCAGCTGAACGTCGGTGGCCGCCAGGTTATCGGTCAGTTGCTCGGGCCGCTTCGCCCCGACGATCACGCTGGTGACCTGAGGCTGATGCAGCAACCACGCCAATGCGATCTGGGCCACTGACACGCCGTGCGCTCCAGCAATCGTGCGCATGACGTCGATGCAGTCGTCGGCGCGCTCCCGGTTGACCGGCGGAAAGTCGAACTGGGTGCGGCGGCTGCCCTGCTCGCCGGTCTGGTCACGTCCGTATTTGCCGCTCAGCAGCCCGCCGGCCAGCGGGCTCCACACCATCAGGCCGACCTCCTCGCTCTTGAGCATCGGGATCAATTCGCGCTCCAGGTCACGCCCGGCCACTGTGTAGTAGGCCTGCAGCGAGTCGATGCGTGCGAGGTGCAGGCGCTCGGCGGTGCCCAGCGCCTTGACGATCTGCCAGGCCGCCCAGTTGGAAACGCCGACATAGCGCACATGCCCATGCCGCACCAGCTGGTCGAGCGCGCGCACGGTCTCTTCGATCGGCGTGGCCGGGTCGAAGCCATGGATCTGGTACAGGTCGATGTGGTCGAGCTGCAGCCGTTTCAGGCTCGCCTTCACGCTGTCGAGGATGTGGCCGCGCGAAGCGCCACGCTGGTTCGGCCCGGTGCCCGTTTCGCCGAACACCTTGGTCGCGACGACCACATTTTCGCGTGGCACCTTCAGGTTCTTCAGAGCCTGGCCGGTGATCTGCTCGGATGCACCGCCGGCATAGACGTCGGCGGTATCGATGAAGTTGATCCCGGCGTCCAGCGCCTGGCCGATCAGACGCTCGGCATCGGACTGCTGCAGGTCGCCGATCTTGCTCCAGATGCCGACGCTGCCGCCGAAAGTCATGGTGCCCAGGCAAAGCTCGGAGACGAACAGGCCGGTACGGCCGAGTCGTTTGTGGCGCATTCAGGGCATCCTTGTGGTTGTGGTTTTTGCCGGTCCGTTGATCGGCGGGTCTTGCGACGGGTTCAGCCAGATTGGCAGGCGCAGCCCGAAGACACTGCCCTTGTCCTGGCCCTGGCTGCGCGCCTCGACGTTGCCGCCGTGCATCTCTGCGAGTTCCTTGACGACTGCCAGCCCGATACCCAGCCCGGCGATTCCGTCATCGCGCGGCTCGCGCGTGAACAACTCGAAAATGTGCGGCAGCACATCGGAGGCGATGCCACGGCCGTCGTCCTCGATGCGAGTGATCGCCATGTCGCCTTCGATCGATGCGCTCACGCTGATGCGACCGCCGGAACGGGTGTATTTCATCGCGTTGCCGATCAGATTCAGCAGCATCTGTTGCACCCTGGCCGGATCGGCATTGATGCAGACGGCGGGATTCGGCAAAATCAGCATCAGCGCCTTGTTCTCGGCGCCGGCTTGTGCCTGAAAGCCGTCACACACAGCCCTCAATGAGTCGTTGAGATTCACCGCTTGCAATTGCAGCGTCGTCACGGATGCGGCTGCGCCGTTGGCCGTGTCCAGATCGTCGATCAGCGTCTTCAACAACACGACCTGATTTTGAAGAATGCTGATCGCCTTGACGGCCAGGTGGCCGGCATCGGGGCGGCTCAGGATTGCCAGTGCGGAATTGATCGGCATCAGCGGATTGCGCAGTTCGTGGGCCTTCGCCTTGACGAAGTCGTCTTGCCTGGCGATCTCGGCGTCGCGAAGGCTCACGCGGTCTTCCAGCAACTGCAGCCGCATGCGCCAATCGGTCTTGTCGCGCATCAACTTGCAAAGTCCGGTCAGCTTGCCGTCTTGATCGCGGATTGCAGTCAACACGCCGCTGGCCCAGAACCGGCTGCCGTTCTTTCGAATGTGCCACCGCTCGTCCTCTGATCGACCTTGGCTTTGCGCAAGGCTGATTTCGTGGATGTCGAGCCCGCGTTGTCGATCTTCGGGCGTAAACAGAATCGACAAAGACTTGCCGATGACCTCTTCGGCGGCATAACCCAATACCCGTTCCGCCGCGCCCAACCAGGCGTTGATGATGCCGTTGGGTGTTGTCAACACCAGCACGTGGTCTGGCGTCGATGCAAGAAAAGCGGAAAGCGCTCGGCAGGTAGGGGAATCAAGCGGCTGGCTCATGCGCTTGATTGTGCGTGCTTTCCGCCGACCTCCTTGGCCTTGCCCTTGCGCTCAGCGTGGCAGTCAGAACTTGGCCATTGTTTCGCGTTCCGCCAACAACGGCGCGCGCTGGTCAGGCCGTTGAGTCCTCGGTCATGCCCAGTTCGGCCATCAGCTCGGCCTTGCGTTGAGCAATCTGCTCGCCCATCGCGACCAGGTCCATCTTGGCCTTGCGGCACTGCGGAAAAAGCTCGCCTTCTTCCTCTTTCACGTGATGATCGATGTACTCGCCAAGCACCTTGACCCTGGCGTCGTAGAACTTGTCTGACGCGTCAGTCGATTCGATCTGGGCGATCAGTTCTTTCGCGCTGGCGTGCTCGACGTTGGCTTCGTCGATCAGATCGGGTTCCTTGATGGCCGCTTCGGCGGCGGGATAGAAGACTTCTTCTTCCACCGTGGCGTGCACCGTCAACATCATGCAGATCTGCTGCGCAAGCTCCTGCTTTTCATCGTCGTCAGCTTCATGGTCGACCAGCTTCTGGTATTCCTGAAACAGCGACTTCACTTCGCGGTGGTCGGCCGTGAGCAGTTGCACCGCGTCAGGCGGCCCTTTGGCGCGGTTCGGCTTTTTTGACGCTGTCTTCTTGGCGGGTGCTTTTTTGGCGGCGGCTGTGGACATGGCGGAGCTCCTCGATGGTTTGACAAAATCGTCTTGTGGGCAATGGCAAACGGTGTGCCAACGAAACGCTCGGCAGGTTGGAGCGCCGCCTCGAGGAAGCGATGTGTCTCTCATCACCGGCTGGCGACGCAGAAAAGCGGCAAAGGATGCGGCAAGTAAGGCCGAGACCCGGATCTGAATTTGATCGAGATTTCAGAATTGGCGCCCTGACATTTGTCCGGCCCGCTTTGCTTGCCGGGGAGAAGCCACCCCATCATCGTCTCGGCGTTCAGGTTGTCGTCGCGTCAGTCGCTCGTATGATCGCGAATTTCCCCGCGCCTTCGGACTGTGGTCGACTCCCGATTTTCCTTCGCATTTGAACGCAGCTTGCTCCGGCGGACGATGCGGGCGGTGATGCGTTCGGGCAAGCCGACATGCTGATCGGTGCGGTCCGCGTCGCGCTGCGGCGGCCTTACACCTTCGTCGTGCTGGCGCTGCTGCTGATCATCATCGGCCCGCTGGCTGTCTGGCGCACGCCGACCGACATCTTCCCCGAAATTCGCATACCGGTCATCTCGGCCGCCTTTCAGTACACCGGGTTGCCGCCCGAGCAGATGGCGGGCCGCATCTCGCTGCTGTTCCAGCGCTCGCTGACGACCACAGTCAATGACATCGAGCACATCGAGGCGACCTCGTATCCCGGCATCGGCATCATCAAGGTGTTCTTCCAGCCGGGCGTCAATGTGGCGGTGGCCAACGCACAGGTGACGGCGATCGCGCAGGTGGTGACGCGACAGATGCCACCCGGCACCACGCCCCCGCTGATCCTGAACTACAACGCCTCGACGGTGCCGATTCTGCAGCTGGCGCTGTCGGGTCGCGGCTTGTCGGAGCAGGCCCTGTTCGATCTCGGTGTCAACACCGTGCGCCCGCAACTGGTCACGGTGCCAGGGGTGGCGATTCCGTTTCCCTACGGCGGCAAACAACGCCTGGTGCAGATCGATCTGGACGTGGCCGCGATGCAGGAACGCGGCCTGTCGGCCGCCGATGTCGCGGTGGCGCTGGCGGCGCAAAACCTGCTGACGCCGGTTGGCAACCAGAAAATCGGCAGCCTCGAGTATTCGATGCGCCTGAACAACGCGCCGTCTGCGATCGAGGAGCTGGGCAATCTGCCGATCAAGGTGGTGAACGGCGCCACCGTCTACATCCGCGACGTGGCCCACGTGCACGACGGCAATTCACCGCAGACCAACATTGTGCATGTCGACGGCGGCCGCTCGGTGCTGATGTCGGTGCTGAAGAATGGCGCCACCTCGACCCTGGCCATTGTCGACGGCATCCTCGACAAGCTGGCCGAGATCCAGCCGACGCTGCCCGAGGCGCTGAAGGTGGTGCCGCTGAACGACCAGTCGCTGTTTGTGCGGGCGGCGATCAGCGGCGTGGCGATCGAGGGCCTGATTGCGGCCGCTCTGACCAGCCTGATGATCCTGCTGTTTCTCGGCAGCTGGCGCTCGACGCTGATCATTGCGGTGTCGATCCCGCTGTCGATCCTGGGGGCGTTGATCTGCCTGTCGCTGGCCGGCGAGACGCTCAACATCATGACGCTGGGCGGGCTGGCGCTGGCGGTCGGCATTCTGGTCGACGACGCCACGGTGACGATCGAGAACATCAACTGGCACCTGGAGCAGGGCAAGGGCGTCGAAACAGCCATCATGGACGGTGCGCGCCAGATCGTGACGCCGGCTTTCGTCTCGACATTGTGCATCTGCATCGTCTTCGTGCCGATGTTTTTCCTGCAGGGCGTTGCGCGCTTCCTGTTCGTGCCGATGGCGCTGGCGGTGATGTTCGCGATGGTCTGGTCGTTCGTGCTCTCGCGTACGCTGGTGCCGACGATGTGCAAGTTCATGCTGCGACCGCACGCGCCGCATACCGACATGCACGGCACCCGCGCCGCGTTGCCAGCAACCCGCAACCCGCTGCTGCTGTTCCAGCGGGTGTTCGAAGAACGCTTCGAGGGCCTGCGCAACACCTATCGAGCTACGCTGCAATTGGCAATGCGGCGCCGTGGTCTGTTCGTCGCCGGCTTCATGGCGCTGGTACTGGCATCGTTCGCGCTGCTGCCGTTTCTGGGCAGCAACTTCTTTCCGGCAGTCGACGGTGGCCAGATCCTGCTGCATGCGCGGGTGCCGGTTGGCACACGGGTGGAAGAAACGGCGCTGCGCTTTGCCCGCATCGAGGAGCTGATCCGCAGCGTCATTCCGCCCGAAGAGATCGCCACCGTGGTCGACAATATCGGCTTGCCGCCGAGCAGCATCAACCTGACCTACAACAACACCGGCGTCATCGGCTCGCAGGATGGTGATGTCCAGATCGCGCTGCGCAAAGGCCATCGGCCGAGTGCCGATTACGTGCGTGAGCTGCGCATGCGACTGCCCTCCGCGTTTCCAGATACGGTGTTCTCGTTTCCGCCGGCCGACATCGTCAGCCAGATCCTGAATTTCGGCGCGCCGGCGCCGATCGAC
>JBDTQC010000224.1:0-6099 GCA_039932405.1 Ideonella sp. | reverse complement strand
ATATGATATATTGAGTTTCGATTCACTTGGTCGGACAAAAGGTAGTCGAGCCGACTGACCACGAAGACGCAGCCATGATTTTTGGAGGACTTGCCGACGACCTCACGGGTGGCCTCGAACTGGCTGCCATGCTGGTCGCGGAAGGCGTGCCCAGCCTGCTGGTCACGTCGGCGCGGGCCGTACCGTCGGTCATCGACGCCCATGTCGTGGTCGTTGCGCAAAAGACGCGCATCGCGCCGGCGGCCGAAGCGCGCGAGCGTTTCGACGCCGCTGCGCAAGTGCTGCTGGCCGGCGGTGCACGCCAACTGTTCTTCAAATATTGCGCGACCTTCGATTCCACCGATCAGGGCAACATCGGTCCGTGCATCGAGGTCTTGATGCAGCGCACCGGCAGCCGATTCACCGCCTGCTGTCCGACCTTTCCTGAATACCAGCGCGCTGTTTTCCAGGGCCACCTGTTCGTCGCCGATCGACTGGTCAGTGAATCGCCGAAGCGTGACGACCCGGTCACGCCGATGCGCGATCCCGATCTGGTGCGTGTCTTGCAACGCCAGACCAGCCAGCGGGTCGGCCTGATTGCCCACGCCGATATCCGGGCCGGTGCTGCGGCAATTCAACGCCGCGCCGCGCAGTTGCAGGCCGAAGGGATTGGCTGTGCGATCGCCGACGCCGCAGTGCACGAGGATCTGCAGCACCTTGCCGCTGCAACGGTCGACTGGCCGCTGATGACCGGCGGCTCGTCGATTGCGGCGCATTACCCGCCACTGTGGCGCGCGCGCGGCTGGCTGGGCGCGGGCGGGTTGCCCGTCACGCTGCCGAATGTGACCGGCCCGGGCGTCGTGCTGGCCGGCAGCTGTGCCGAACAAACGCGTCGGCAGCTCGAGCACTTTTCGATGACACACCCCACGCTGACGCTCGATCTGGAAGCCTGTTCGCGCGGCGCGGATGTGCTTGCCGATGCACTGGCCTGGGCCACTGCGCGTCTCGCGCAACAACCGGTGGCCATCTCGACGTCCGCAGCGCCCGATGCGGTGGCGCGGTTGCAATCCCGTCTTGGGGTCGCAGCGGCTGCGGCGCTGGCCGAACAACTGTTGGGCCGCATCGCCGCCGGGCTGCGCGATGCGGGTGTGCGCCGCTTCGTCGTGGCCGGCGGCGAGACCTCCGGCGCCGTGCTCGAACACCTGGGCGTCGAGCGGCTGCGCGTCGGGCCGTTCGCCGGGCCGTCGCTGCCGCTGGCGCTCGACGATGGCCGCGCCGCCGCCGATCCGTTGATCCTGTGCCTCAAATCGGGCAAGCTCGGTCCGCTCGATGCGTTCGGCGTGGCGCTCGATGCCATGGCCGCTGGCAGTGATCAACATGACCGGATATCGGAGAGATCGCAATGACACCAACACCGCGCGAGCAGATCGTCGACGCCTACACCCGGCTCGACCGCGAAGGCCTGAATCGCGGCAGCAGCGGCAACGTCAGCGTGCGCTGCGGCGCCGACGGCTTGTTGATCTCGCCCACCGGCATCGACGCCTCACGCATCACGGCCGACAGCGTCGTCGAGATCGGCCTGGACGGCAGCGAACGAAGCGCCGGCATCCCGTCCAGCGAATGGCTGATGCACGCCGAGATCTATCGCAACTATCCCGAAACCCAGGCGGTCGTCCACACCCATGCCGATGCTTGCGTGGCGCTGGCGTGCCAGCGCTTGGAAATCCCGGCCTTTCACTACATGGTGGCCGGATACGGCGGCAATGACATCCGCTGTGCGCCCTATGAAGTCTTCGGCTCGGAGGCGCTGGCGCGTGCCGCTGTCGTCGCTCTGCAGGACCGCAGTGCCTGCCTGCTCGCCAACCACGGCATGCTCAGCCGCGCTCGCGACCTGGATGTCGCGGTGCAAACCGCGATCAAGCTCGAAACCCTGGCGCGCCACTACTGGATGACCTTGCAGCTCGGAGCGCCGGTGTTGTTGACCGAGCAGCAAATGCAGGACGTGGCAATCCGCTACCAAGACTACGGCCGGGCCCGTCTGCCTCGATGAAGGAGTTTTCCGTCATGCCCGAATCCATTGTCCACACACCCGCTGAACGCGGCGCGCCGCGCATCCGCGATGTGGCTGAGCTCAAGCGCATCGCGCGCCAGTTGCGCCGTCAGGTGATCCACATGGTTGCGCCGACCGGGCAAGGTTATGTGCAGCAGGGCCTGGGCGCAGCCGATCTGTTCACCGCGTTGTATTTCGCCGAGATGCGGCTCGATCCGCGCAATCCCGACTGGCCCGAGCGCGACCGCTTCCTGTTGTCGACCGCACACAACACGGCGATCTTCTACGCCACCTTGGCGGCGCGCGGCCTGATCGACCCGGCGCTGCTGCCGACCTATTGCCAGGACGGCTCGGCGCTCGAGATCAATGCGTCGGAACGGGTTGGCACCGCTGTCGAGGCAACTTGCGGCTCGCTTGGCCAGGGGTTGTCGGTCGGTCTCGGCATGGCGTTGGCGGCGCGTCGCCGCGGGCGCGATACACGCGTCTATGTGGTGCTCGGTGATGGTGAGTTGCAGGAAGGCCAGGTCTGGGAGGCCGCGTTGGCGGCGGGCAGCTACGGCCTGGGTCAGCTCTGCTTGCTGATCGACTACAACGCGATGCAGGTTGAAGGGCATGTCGACCAGGTGCTGAAGATGGAGCCGGTCGATGCCAAATGGCGCGCCTTCAACTGGCAGGTCGACAGCATCGACGGCAACGACATCGAGGCGCTGCTCGGCGCATTGGATCGGGCGCGAGCCTGCACCGACCGGCCGACCTGCATCATCGCTCGCACGCTGGCCGGCAAGGGCGCACCCAGCCTGGAAGGTGTACTGGGCCACACCATGAAGCTGCCGCCCGAAGCGGCGCAGCGCGCACTCGCCGAATTGGCAGGGGACTGATCGTGAACGCCATCACCAGCAAGCAGACCGCCGAAGACCTGAAGGTCGGCGACTTCAACACCCGCAATGCGCTGACGCCGATCCGCCGGGTCTATGGCGAGGCCTTGTTGAAGGCCGCGCGCGAAGACGAGCGCATCGTGGCACTCAGCGCCGATCTGACCTCGGCCACCGAGATCGATCTGTTTCGCGATGAATTGCCGAAGCGTTTTTTCCAGGTCGGCATCGCCGAAGCCAACATGATCGGCATCGCCGGCGGCATGGCGCGCAGCGGCGACATGCCCTTCGTCCACACCTTCAGCGTATTCGCCACGCGCCGCTGCTACGACCAGATCGCGATGCAGCTGGCCTACCCGCGCTGCAACGCCAAGATCGTCGGTTTCATCCCGGGCCTGACGACGCTGCTCGGCGTCAGCCATCAGGCGATCGATGACATCGCGCTGATGCGCGCGCTGCCGAACATGACGGTCATCGAACCCGCCGACGTACGCCAGATTCCAGCCGCGGTGCGCGCTGCGGTAGCACACGACGGGCCGGTATATCTGCGGCTGCGTCGTCCCGACGGGCCGCCGCCTGCCGATATGCCCGAACTGCCACTGCAACGCGGTCAGCGGGCGCTGCTGCGCGAAGGCAAGGACGGCGTCATTCTCGCGTGCGGTCTGATGTGCGCGGTTGCCGAAACAGCCGCCGAACGACTCGCGAAGCAGGGCTTGTCGGTGGCGGTTGCCAACCTCGCCACGCTGAAGCCGCTGGACGAAGCCGGCGTGATCGAACTGGCGAAGCGTTTCGGCACGGTGGTGACGGCCGAGAACCACTCGATCATCGGCGGCCTTGGTTCAGCCGTCGCCGAATGCCTGCTCGAGGCGGGTGTTCGGGTCGGCTTCGAGCGAGTGGGGGTGCGTGACTGTTTTGCCGAAGGCGGCACGACGCCTTATCTGCTGACCCGTTACGGGCTCGACGCCAACGCGATCGTGGCTGCCTTCCAGCGCGCCCACGGGCGGCGCGGCTGAGGCGATGTCAGCGCCGCGCGGCGGCGGTTTTGCGGCTCGGCGCGCGGCCCGCCGCGCCTGCCGGGGCAACGCTGCCGGCCATTTGCGGGTACGGAACCTCGCCGCGGTCGATGCGTTCCAGCAGTGCCACGAACAGCCGGCCGCCTTCGATCGTATCGGCCTGGATCGCTGCCCGTACCTTGGCCGGATCGTGTTGGCGCAAGCCTTCCATGACTGCCAGATGCTGATGCTCGCCGTCATAAGTCGGTGCAGCGTCGGGGTATTGCAGATTGAGCATCGGGCCGTTGCGCAACCAGATTCCTTCGATCAAGGAAAGCAGTTCGGGCATCTTGGCGGCGCTGTAGACCGCGTGGTGGAACTGCCAGTTGGTACGCACCGCAGCCGGCCAATCGCCTTCCTTTTGCGCCTTGATCAGCGCCTTGTGCAGTTCTTCGAGCCGGCGCAGCTGGGCCGGCGTGATGTGTCGGGCAGCCGCTTCGGCAGCCATGCCTTCGAGCTGCATGCGGATGGTCCGAAGCTCCAGGTATTGCGCCAGCGTCAACGGCGCGGCCGAGATCGAGCGGCCGGCGTCCATGTCGAGCACCCGCTCGCGCACCAGTTGCATCAGCGCCTCGCGGCACGGCGTTTCGGACACTTGCATCGCCGCGGCCAGGTCGCGGATCTTGAACCGGTAACCAGGCCAGAAACGGCCTTCCATCAAACCTGCGCGCAGTTCGTCGTAGACCTTGGTCGTCAGGCTCTCGCGCCCCACTGAGCGCAGCTGCGGTGACGATCGGTCAGAGGAAATTGCCATGGCAGGCGGTCCGTTGAAGTAATCCAGAAAGGCGATATATCATGCATCAATCCGACCCCTCTCCGGCACGTCCGTTGCACGGCACCGACGCTGCCTTCGATGGCGCCAGCCTCGAACAAGCGGTCACCTTGCACCGTGATCAATGGGGCATCCCGCACATCCTTGCCCGCAGCGACCACGACGCATTTTTTGCGCAAGGCTATGTGCACGCACAGGATCGGTTGTGGCAGATGGATTCGAGCCGCCTGCGCATGGCGGGCCGCTGGGCCGAATCGGCCGGTCCATCCGCAGTGGCTGGCGACGCCCTGGCGCGTCGGCTTGGTGGCGAGTCGACTTCGCAGCGCGATTACGCCGCCCTCGGTGAGCCGGCACGCCAGATGGTGCAAGCCTACAGTGATGGCGTGAATGCCTTCCTGGCCGAAGGGCGCGAATTGCCGATCGAATACCAGTTGCTCGGGACCCGGCCGGAAGCCTGGGAACCCTGGCATTGCATTGCGACCATGCGCTGGCGCGGCTTCCTGATGGGATCGCTCTGGTTCAAGCTGTGGCGCGCAGCCGCGCTGCGGGTGGTCGATCCCGAGCTGGTGGCGACGCTGCGCTACGACGACGGCGGGGAAGATCTGTTGTGCATCCCGCCGGGTGCCGAAGCGCAGCGCTGGATTGCCACGTTGCAGGATCTGGCGCCGGCCATCGAAGCACTGGCCGAGCTGGGTGCTCTGGATGCAACCGGGGGCGGCAGCAACAACTGGGCGGTCGCGCCGACGCGCAGCGCGAGCGGTCGCCCGCTGCTGGCCGGAGATCCGCACCGGGCCTTCGAGATGCCCGGCATGTATGTGCAGAACCATGTCGCCGGAGCCAGCTTCGATGCCATCGGCTTCGCGATCCCGGGTGTGCCGGGCTTCGCCCATTTTGCGCACAACGCACACGTTGCCTGGTGCGTGACGCATGCCTTCGCCGATATCCACGACCTGTTCGTCGAACAGTTCGAGGCCGACGGCACGCGCCACCGGACGCCGGATGGCTGGCAGGATTGCCAACGGCGCAGCGAGACGCTGCAGGTGCGAGGCGCCGAGCCGGTGACCATCGACATCGTCGAGACCCGCCACGGCCCGGTGATCGCCGGCACGCCGGCGAGCGGCAGCGCACTGGTCCTGCAATCGGTGCAGTTTGCGCAGACCGATCATTCGTTCGATTGTTTGCCACGCATGCTGAGCGCACGCAGCGTCGATGAACTGTTCGACAGCACGCGCGGCTGGGGCCTGATCGACCACAACCTGGTGGCTGCCGATAGCAACGGCCAGATCGGCCACCTGGTGCGTGCGGTGATCCCGAACCGATCGCGGCTGAATGGCTGGCTGCCGGTGCCGGGCTGGACCGGCGAGCACGACTGGC
>JBDTQC010000223.1:0-6113 GCA_039932405.1 Ideonella sp. | reverse complement strand
TGGCCACCTGTGGCCGGTGTTCTTCTGCTTCAAGGGGGGCAAGGGCGTCGCCACAGCGGCCGGTGTGCTGCTGGCACTGAATCCGTTGCTCGGCCTGGCCACCCTCGCCACCTGGGTGATCATCGCGGCCTTTTTCCGCTACTCATCGCTCGCTTCGATCGTGGCTGCGCTGTTCGCACCGTTTTATCAATTGCTGATCTGGGGTGGCGGTCCGCTTGCGCTAGCCGTTGCAATGATGAGCCTGCTGCTGCTGTGGCGCCATGCCACCAACTTCGAAAAGCTGTTGAAAGGCACTGAAAGCAGGATCGGCCACAAAGCGGCCAGTGGCCCATCTTCGTCGACAAAATCAGGCCATTCCGGCGCGCGACACCATCCTTCACAGCACGCTCATTCGTCCAAGGGTAAACACAAATCATGAACATCCAGCGATTCCATGTCGGCCCCCGCATGTCCGAAACCGCCGTCTACAACGGCGTGGTTTACCTGGCCGGCCAAGTGGCCGAAGATGGCACGCAGGACATCAAGGGCCAGACTCGACAGGTACTGGCGGCGATCGACAAGCTGCTGGCCGAAGCGGGCAGCGCCAAATCACACATCCTCCGGGCACAGATCTTTCTTGCCGATCTGGCTGATTTCGCAGCGATGAACGCGGTCTGGGAAGCCTGGGTCGTCGCCGGCCAGACGCCGCCACGCGCCACCGTGCAGGCTGCACTCGCCAAGCCGGAGTGGAAGATCGAGATCGTCGTGACGGCAGCAGTAGCTTGAGCCGGATCCCCCGGCCGACCTGTCCCGACGGTTCAGCGTTCCTGGGCCAGTCGCACCACCAGCATCTGGCGAACCGTCCCCAGTCCGGCGCCGACCACCTCGCGGTAACGCACCGGGTCGGCAACGGCTTCCATCTCGCTTGAACTGCTTGAATCGCTGCTGCCGATGGCCATCCGCAGCAGCCCGACCGCCACCGAGCCGGCAATGTCGCCGGCGCTAGCGGCCTTTTCCCGCACCTCGGAGAATGCCGCGCTGTCCAGCGTCAATGTGTTCTTCATCGTCACCGCGCTGCGCGCCGGGCCGTTCTGGACACTCACCAGCAGGCTGCCGATGCTCGGGTTGACCTTGCCTGTAGCGGAGGCCGTGCCCGAAATGCGACCGAGGAAGCCACGGTTGTTGTCGGTCAACTGCACGAAGTTCACCCGCATCTGCACCTCGATCAGGCTGGCGCCAAGCTCCTTGCTCAGCTCGATGGCGTCGAAGGCTGATCCGACAGCGGCCATGTTGCTGCCGATGCTGGCGATGGCGCCGAACACACCGCCGTTGTTGCCGCCCGATGCGGATTTCGCGAAGCCATAGACCGCCAAGCCCGGCGGTGCCAGCGTGATCGCACTGTCGCTGCGGATCGGCGGGACGCTGCCACTGCTGGCGAGCTTGCTGTACGCCGGTGAGGCCTGCACCTGCTCCGGCGCAACCACCTCCAGCCCGCTGGCGGCGAGGTCGCGCAGGAAGTCGGCATACAGCGCATCGGTAATGGCCTGGAAATCGGCCTCACCGACCCCCAACAGCTTGTAGTAGAGCGAGGAACGGGCACGGCCGGCGGCCGCAAACCCGGAGGTGCTGGCGCTGACCTGGTCGGCGGTGACAAACTCCACCGCAAACAGCGGCACCGCCACCCGGGTGATGCCCTTGAGCGTGGTGGTGTCGCTGACGGCAAGCACCTTGGCGGCCATCTCGGCAGGCTGGAAGCTGGCATCGACCGCCAGCAGTTCCGGCGCCTTGGCGGCGAGCGCCAGCGACCCACATGAAAGGCAGCAGGCAGCTGTCAGGGCAGCAGCGAGTCGGCGCAGGAGAGCGGCGCCGGTCATCGGTTGAACTTCAGTTGCCGAAGGCACGCTGTTCCGGCGCATCATTGGTGGGGTACTCGATCCTGTGTAGCCATGTCGGCTGACACGGTTGGTAGGCAGGTAGATGGTCATATTGGGGACGGTTGCGTTGGTCTTGGTACCTGCCACCCATGGCAGGCTTTCGTTCTGTTACGCCGCAAGAAGCAGACTAAAGGCTCAGGGCCACTGAAAAATGGCGTGCGACGAGCAAGAACGACCGCTACAGGCCGAAGCGGGAGGCGTCACCGCGCCCCTGGCGCAGCAGCACTGGCGGATCTGCGCTGAGGTCGATCACCGTGGTCGGCTGCATCGGGCACGCGCCCGCATCGACAACCGCCTGGATCAGCTTCTGATAGCGATCGCGGATTTCTGCCGGATCGTTCAGTGGCGCCTCGCCGTCGGGCGGAATCAGCGTGGTGGCCAGCAGCGGCTGACCAAACAACTCGAGCAGATGCTGCGTCACGCGGTGATCGGGCACCCGCAGGCCGATGGTGCGGCGCGATGGATGCGATAGGCGACGCGGCACTTCCTTGGTGGCTTCGAGGATGAACGTGAACGGCCCCGGCGTGGCCGACTTGATCCATCGGTACTGACGGTTGTCGACGCGCGCATAGTTGGAAAGTTCGCTCAGATCGCGGCACAGCAATGTCAGGTGATGCTTGTCGTCGACACCGCGGATTCGCCGCAGGTTTTCAGCAGCGGCCTTGTCGTCGAGGTGGCAGACCAGCGCATAACTCGAGTCGGTCGGCACAGCGGCCACCCCACCTCCATGCAGGATTGCGGCGGCCTGCTTCAGCAGACGCGGCTGCGGATTCTCCGGATGAACCTCAAAATATTGCGACATGTGCTGATTGTCGCGTTGAAGTGACAAGACGTATCAAGGTGTCCGGCGGCAGCCAGTTCCTCGGTAATCATTTCTGGTCGCAGACCGAGCGCACGTCGACGTCACCGAGGCAGGCGCGTCGTCCAAACCGAGCGCGTCACACCCGCAGGATTCGTGCCTCAAGCGCGTCCCAGACCGGATTCAGCGTGCCTGCGAGCTCGGGCAGGAGGCCCAGATCGGTATGGCTCTCGTCGGGGCTGTGGAAATCGCTGCCGCGTGATGCGAGCAGGCCGAACTCCTTGGCGGTTTCGGCATATTTGAGGTAATCGGCCTTGCCGTGGCTGCCGGTCACCACCTCGACACCGCGTCCGCCATGCTCGATGAATTCGCTGAACAGCGCATATTCCTCGGTCGGCGAAAACTTGTACCGACCCGGATGCGCCACGATGGCCATACCACCCGCATCGGTGATCCAGCGTACCGCGTTGCCCAGCGTGGCCCAGCGGTGCGGCACGAAGCCGGGTTTGCCTTCGATCAGGTACTTGCGGAACACCTCATAGGTATCCTTGCAGACACCGCTCTCGACCAGGTGGCGCGCAAAGTGGGTGCGCGAGATCAGTTCAGGGTTGCTGACATATTGCAACGCACCTTCGAAGGCGCCCACGATACCGACCTTCTCCAGGCTGTCGGCCATCTCCATGGCACGCTCGCGACGTCCGCCGCGGGTTTCAGTGAGGCCCCTGTCCAGAGCCGCGTTGTCAAAATCGAATCCGAGACCAACGATGTGCACCGTCGTATTGGCAAAGGTCACCGAGATTTCGGTGCCGGTCAGATACGGCAGATCGAGCGCCGCTGCGGCCGCGATGGCGCGTTGCTGGCCGCCGATTTCGTCGTGATCAGTCAGCGCCCACAGCTCCACGCCGTTTGCCTTGGCGCGGGCGGCCAGCGCCTCCGGCTCCAAGGTTCCGTCAGATATGCACGAGTGGCAGTGCAGGTCGGCGTTCAGAATGGTCACCGATCAATTGTACGGACCGGCGGATTTCCTCGCAGTCGCCCGGCCTCGACCGGCTCATCCATTGATCTTCTGATTCGGCCACTTCACGAATGCGAAGACCCAGATCATGATCAGGTTGACCATCGGTATCAGCATCAACAAGGACAGCGCGCCAGGAAAGCCGGCCTTTTGGGTGATCCGCCAGGCCGGTACCAGAATGATCGCCAACCAGAAACCGATCGCCAGCAACTGCCACAGTCCGAACGAGGCCATGCCCCATCCCATGTCTTGACCCATCATGGAGTCCTCCGTGGTTCAAAGGGTCAAATGATCGCATGGGTCTTGTTGGCGCAAGCAAGCGTGATGCGCGGTGCGTGCCGCACCGCTCACCGGCATGGCCCCGGCTGTCCGGATGCAGTGCGTCCATTTGCAGTCAATCAGCCGGCGTCAATTGGCGCGGGCGTGTAACCTTGTCGGTTCGATGCATCCAACCCCGAGGTCCCAATGAACCGTCCACGCCTGATCTATTTCGACTTTGCAGGCAGCCGTGGCGAGGAATGCCGCATCGCACTGCACCTGGCCGGCATCGATTTTGAAGACGTGCGCGTCAAGAATGGTGATTGGTCGGCGATGAAGGCCGACATGCCGTTCGGCGCCTTGCCCGTGCTCGAGATCCCGGGCAAGGGGATGCTTGCGGATTCCAATGCCATCCTGGTTTACATCGGGCGTCAGCATCAACTTCATCCGGCCGACGCGTTCGAAGCCGCACGCCATGAATCGTTGATGGGTGCGGTCGAGGATTTGCGCCATATGGTCTCGCCCGCGCTGCGCATCACCGACCCCGAACTCAAGCGCCAGACTCGTGAGGCGCTGGCCGCAAACGAACTCTGCAGCTGGGGCGGTCAGGTCGAACGCCAACTGACGGGCGATGGCCCGTTCATCGGCGGCGCCACGCTGCAGGTGGCCGACGTGAAGCTCTACATGGCGGCACGATGGCTGACCTCAGGCACCATCGATCACGTGCCCACCACCGTTTTCGACCATTGCCCGCAGTTGCTGCGGCTGTTCCGCGCCGTGGGCGAGCATGCCGGGGTCAAGACCTGGCTGGATCGCACGGGGCGCTGAATCACAGCGTACTTCCCGGGGATTCGGCCGCTTCACGCAGGCGTTGTTCCTACGGCGGCGGAGCCCCGCTCTCCGAATATCCGCGATCATGCTAAGCAGCGATAGCTGAATCTTTCATGGCGCCCTTCCTCGATAAACAAGCTCGCGACATCCTGCGCCACCCGCTCGGTTTCTGTCTGCGGACCCTGAAGTCGTTCCGGGCCAACCAGGGGCTGTTGCTGGCCGGCGCGGTGGCGTACTACGCCTTGCTGTCGATTGTTCCGCTACTGATCCTGACGGTAATCGCGCTGTCGCATTTC
The DNA here is from genome assembly GCA_039932405.1 of Ideonella sp. Lineage (GTDB taxonomy): Bacteria > Pseudomonadota > Gammaproteobacteria > Burkholderiales > Burkholderiaceae_C > Ideonella_A. Next base: position 1,001 of record JBDTQC010000223.1, on the reverse strand, counting down.
ATCGATCAGGCGGCACTGCTGGCAACGATCGGGCACTACCTGGAGTGGCTGGTACCGGGTCAGTCGAAGGCCATCATCGGTGAACTCGACCATTTTCTCGATCACCGGGACGTCATCGGCTGGGTGTTGCTGGCCAGCATGCTGTTCTTCAGTTCGCTCGCCTTCACCGTGCTCGAGAACGCGATGTCGGTGATCTTCCATCACCGCGTAGCGATACGGCGGCGCCATTTCGTGGTCTCGGCGCTGCTGCCCTATGCCTACATCCTGTCGCTGGGTTTCGGTCTGTTGCTGGTCACGCTGGTTGCTGGCGGACTGCAGGCCATCGGCGAACGCGAGATCGATTTCCTGGGTCACCAATGGTCGCTCGAAGGCGCCTCAATCTTGCTGCTGTACCTGCTCGGCTTCGCCGGCGAGGTGTTCGTGCTGACCTCGCTCTACCTGGTGATGCCGGTCGGCCGCTTGTCGCGGCTCCACGCATTTTTCGGGGCCTTGACGGCAGCCGCGCTGTGGGAGCTGTCGAGGCGGCTTCTGGTCTGGTACTTCGCGACGCTGTCGCAGATCGGAACCGTCTATGGGTCGCTGACCACCGCGATTGCCGTGCTGTTGAGCCTGGAAATCGGCGCTGCCTTGCTGCTGCTGGGTGCGCAGGTCATCTCCGAATACGAGCGCGAACGGCGCGCCGGCATTCAGGCACCTGTACGCCCGTTTGCGACCTGAGGTTGAGCAAGCTCGAGCGCTTGGGCACCGATCCGGACCCGCCGCAGCTGACCCTGCTGGCACGCTCCGAGAGGGCAGCAAAGATCGCGGCGTAACGCTGCCGGAGTTGCGGTTTCTTCGAGCCGCTCTCCTGTCGCCCGGGCCGAGGACGGCGGGTGGCGAGCTGCCGTAAGTAAAGGGGGAGCCGCCGAAGGCGGCGGAGGACATGGAGGCAGCCGGCCACCCGCCGTCCTCGGCCTCGCTCACTCGCGCGCACGGCCGGACAATCCGACAATCCGACAATC
>JBDTQC010000222.1:0-6129 GCA_039932405.1 Ideonella sp. | reverse complement strand
GTCGATGGCGAGCTTGATCTCCCACCAGCCGGTCATGCTGAACTTCATGCCCTCGATGACGTAGGTACCCGCAGCCAGCTCCTGCGTTACCTGGGGGCGCGTCGGCAGGCCATGGCCGTGCTGCGGCATCCCGCCATCGACCTGGATGCGCGCGTGTGCAAGGGGCACGCCCGCCGGCGTTGCAAGCTTCACCTGCCAGCTGTGCAGCTGATTGATGGCCGCAGGCTGGGCTGGTGGCTGCAGCGTGACGATGATTCTGTTGTCGGCCGTCGGGCGGGTCAGCGACAGATCCAGGTTGGATGGCGTCGACATGCAGCCCGCAGTGGCAGCAACGACGGTGAGCGTGACAACGATAGAAGCAAAGCGGTTCATGGTGTGATCCTGTGAAGGTGCAGGCGTTGTAGAAGGTCTGGTCCACCGCTCGATGCAGCGAAGCAGTACAGGCACTTTTGTGCGCCATCGCCAGGTGCGACAGCGCGGTGCGACAGGAGGTGCAATGGCGTCCGGTGACGGTCTGCGACGTCGACCGAATGGTTGACGAGTCGGCGCCGTCCAAAGTCGATGAACGACGCGATGGCGGTGAGCCTTTCCACTTGATTCGCATCGACTGCACGCTGCCCGCAGCGCACCCTTGGGTTGGCACCTTCAACCGTTCCCGGTGAGCCTGCGACGGTTCGTCGGAATCGGTTTGCGGCTTCAGCAGCGGCCGACGAAAGTAATGGACATCGACGACATCCCGTCGTCGAACCGACCTGCTACGCACCTCGCAGCGAACGGTCGGAATCTCAGTATTGACGGAGCCGATTCATGAAGACCCTGCTGCAAATCCTTGCCATTCTGATTGCCCGGTCGCGCACGCCCAGCATCGAGGAGCAATACCTCGCACAGGCGGTGGACGCGAATGATCTGCAGGTTCGTCTGCTCGCCCTGGAGCGAGCGCGGCCTTGACGGGCCCGATCGATCGGAGCCCGGTCGATCAGGACCTACATCGGGCGGAACAGGTGCCCGAAAGCGCGGCTGACCTTCAACGGCCGCTGCAGGCCGCGCACAGACAAGCTGTAGTGCCCGATCTCGTCGCGGGTCGCGCTCAGGATAGCGCTCGCATTGACCATCACGCTGCGGTGCACTTGGATGAAGTCGCTTGAATCGATGCGCGCCATCAGTTCGCGCAGGCTCATGCGCACCAGCGCCTCGCCGGTCGGCGTCACGACGTTGACGTATTTCTCAGTCGCCTCGAAGCAGACCACGTCGGCCACCGGGATCATGCGTACGGTGTTGCCCACGCCGGCCCGGATGACCTTGATGCGCTCGCCGGCCTCGGCCGGCTGGACCGGTGAAAGCGCGATGGACTGCACGCGCTGCATCAGTGCAGCACGCCCGCCGGCGTCGGCATGCGCGATGCGTCCGGCCAGCCGGGCCTTCAGCCGCTCCACGGTCTGCTGCAGACGCTCGGCCGTGGCAGGCTTGAGCACGTAGTCGACCGCCGCGCGCTCGAAGGCGGAGACCGCGAACTTGTCGAATGCGGTGACGAACACGAACAGTGGTTCGGCCCGATCGTCGGGCCAGTCGTCGGCCACCGCTTCGGCCACCTCAATCCCGTTGCGGCCGGGCATCTTGATGTCGAGGAACACGACATCGGGTGCCTCAGCCAGTGCCAGCTCGGTGGCCCGCAGGCCGTCCTCGGCGACACCGACGATGCGCAGCTCGGGCCAGACCAGCTCGAGCAGGCGGATCAGCATGCGTGCGAGTACCGGTTCGTCCTCGCCGATCATGGCGGTGGGGCGGTGGTCGACAGTCATCGGAGTCCTTCTGTACGGTCGTGCAGATCACGCGGGCAGCCACACGACGGAACGCACGCCGGTGGGCTGAAGTCGCTCGAGGTCCAGGCGCGCGGCCGGGCCGTAGACCACCAGTAGCCGCTCGCGCACGTGCCGGAGCCCATAGCACGAACTTTCAGAGCGAGTGGCGGCGTCGTCGTGCGCGTCCTCGTGATCCTGCTCGGGCAGGCCCAGCCCGTTATCGTCGACGCGGATCTCGATGCCCGCGCCGGTCGCGCGAGCGACGACCTCGATGTGGCACGGTCCCACCTTGGGCTCGAGCCCGTGCTTGATCGCGTTTTCCACCAACGGCTGCAGCAGCATGGGCGGCACCGGAGTGGCCTCAAGCGCAGCCGGTAGATCCATGTGCCAGGTCAGGCGCGGTCCCATGCGCAGCGACATGATCTCCAGGTACGCCCGCAGCTGGGCGAACTCCCGACCCAGCGCCACCGATTCGGCCTGCGACGCGGCCAGCGTGCCGCGCAAGTAGACGATGAGCTGGTCGATCATCGACTCGGCGCGATCGGCATCCTCGCGGACCAGCCCGCGCAAGTTGGCCAGGGTGTTGAAGAGCATGTGCGGTTCGAGCTGCGTGCGCAGCAGGCGCAGTTGCGCCTCCAGCGCCAGACGCTGGGCGCCGGCGCGGGCTATGGCTTCCTTCGCGAGCTGCTCGCGCGTCGAGAAGTAGTGCAACCCCAGGCCGCCCACCAGCAGGGTGAAGCTGACCGGTATCAGGCTGATGTGGTGATACCCCGCCATGCGCATCGATTCGCCCAGCAGCAGGAAGGCGATCTGGTGCCCGACCAGGTAGCCCGTCGGGATCGCGATCACTCCCATCGAGAGCCAGCGCGCGCTCGGTGTCAGACGATCGATTCGGCGCAGGCGCCGTAGCAGCGCCACACACGCCACCATCGTCAGCCCCACGCTTTCGTGGAAAACCAGCAGTCGGGGAAACGAATCGAGGCCGGGCGCCAGGATGTACAGGAGCGCCGCGGTAATACCGAACAGCACGGCGGCGGCCGCGACGAACTTCAGCGTGCCCCGCAGCGTGTTGGGCCACAGCTCGGTGGTGGGAGTCAAAGAGAGATACACGGTGAAGTAGACCGCGCGGAGCGTCAGGGTGTGGTCAGCTCGACTGTAGGCTCTGCTTGGCGCGGCGCCAAGCTGCTACAGACTCGAGCCCAAGGCCATTACCGCGCCCAAGCCAAGACCATAGGGAAGGTGCGAGACTGTGCTGGCCAGCAGGGCGTTGGACCCGCGCGGCCCTCTGCGCCCGAACCAGCCCCAGCCGAAGGCCGGCAGCAGCACCAGCCAGGGCAGCAGCGAGGTGGCCGCACCGAAAGCCACTCCGCCCCACAGGCGACGCTCGGGCAGCGTGCATCCGGTGGCTTGAAGCAAGGCTGCGTAGACGAGGGCCACGCCGCCGCCACCGATGAGCATGTGGAACGCCCAGCCCATCCGCACTTCCCCCGGCCGTACCGGAGAAAGGGCGATGTCGGCATGCGCCCAGTGCCCGCGCAGCAGGCCCAGCGCCCAGCGGCCGACCAGGGCGACATTGACGCCGCTTGTCAGGCCGGCCCGGGCGGCGAGCGTTTCGGTGATGTCCATCAAGACGGCGCCGACGATGCCGCCGGCATAGGCCAAGACAAAGCTGTCCACGGGCAGGTTCCTTCTTTTGGAGTTGGGGCGGGATCGAGCCGCATCTTCAGAATGCCGGCTGCGATCCGGCTCAGGACTGGGCGCAACTGGTCCCGTCGGCACATTGGCATTGCGCGCCGCATTGGCACTGTGGTCCGCAAGCGCAGGCGGCTTGCTGGCACCCGCAGGCGCAGCCGGTTCCGGGACAGGTGGTGCAGTTGCAGGGGGCTTGTTGGGTGACGTTCATGGTGGTTTTCCTTGGTTGGCATCGACGACCGGATGTCTTCGATGGCTGCACTTTCGGTATTGCCGAAGCGCACGGACAGCCCCATGAGACAAACGGTCGGCACACGTGCGGGAGCGGTCTCGCGGATCGACTGATTGGTCGCGCCGTCGCTCCGAGCCGGGCTGCCGACGCGCGCGCTGCCCTTGCCGTCGACATTCACCGTTCGGGCGCGGGTTCGATCCGTTGCCGGATCGATTTCGACGCTTGAGCGCATGCCGCTGTCGCCGCCCGCCAGCGCCACCGACAGTTCACCGCAGCGGACACATGTCGCGTTCGCTGAAACAGGAGCACCAACGTGAACGAAGCGTACGAACAGGAAGTCAAACGGGCCGATCAGGCGCTGCGGCAAGCGGACTTCGAGACCGCCTTCTGGCATCTCGAGCGGGCGCATGTGCTGGCGCAGCACATGACGGGCAGGCACACCTCCATCCACTGGAAGATGCTGGTGGCCGGCCTGCGCCGCAGCGACTTGCGCGAAGTCGTCGGGCAAGTGCCGCGAATCGTCGCCTCGATCCTGTTCTCGCGGCTGTGGGTGCCGCGCGGCAACAGCGGCCGGGCGCGCGTCAATGCGCTCCAGCCGATGCCGGTGCCCGACGATCTGCAGCATCTCGTGCCTTGAGCCGGGGAGATCGAACCATGGAAACCATCGTCGGGATCATCCTCGCGCTTCTCTTCTGCGCCGCCGCGGCGGGTCTGGGCATGGACCGCGAGCGCGTGTTCTACCCCGCCGTCGTCATGGCCGTCGCCTCCTACTACCCGGCGTTTGCCGTTGGCGACGGACGCGGCGAGGTGATGGGGTCCGAGGTGGCCATCGCGGCCATCTTCATCGCCGGGGCCGTGCTGGGGTTCAAGGGCAGCCCGTGGATCGCCGTGATCGCGCTGGGCGGGCATGGCGTGATGGACGCCTTTCACAACCACTTGGTGCACAACACCGGCGTGCCGCAGACCTGGCCGGGGTTCTGCATGAGCTTCGACCTGACCGCGGCGGCATCTGTGGCCTTTCTCATGATGGCTCGCGCTCGAAGCGGGCGGGAACTGCGCAACTTCAATCTGCGCTGAGTGCCGGCGCCATGCGATCGAAGGCTCCGCTCCACCCAACCGCACCGGGCATCGTTGTGCCCGCAGCACGCAGACTCGGCATGAAGCTCGTCATCCACTCACGGTACGGTACCCCGAAGTGCTCCAGGTCCCGACGCTCGAGCGGCCCGTGTCAGCAGAAGAACGAGGTGCTCATCCGCGAGAGGGTCGCCGGTCTCGACCAATCGATGACAAATGTGATGTGATCAATACCGCGATGGCCCGATCGCTATGGCGCGCGACCCCGTGTGGTCACTCTCCGGTACAAGGAGGCGGCTCAAACCTTTCGCGCGCAAGCCCCTTGGTCGTGTTCAAGCGCTCGGCGGCAAACTTGACGACGATCCCGCTCGACGGAAGCGCGAAGTCGTAGACAGCGCCGCGCAGCTGCGCCATAGGTCCACCGCATACCTTGCCGCCGATAGTGTTGAAGCCGATGGCAAGTCCTTCGCCCATGCTGCCCGTCCAACGTCCGACGCGAATGGAGACAGGCCCTGGATGAAATTTGCCCGCGCGCGGCAGAACTTGTTCGATCCACTGTCGGGCGATTCCAGTCTCGCGCATCTCGCTGGGCAAGGAATGGACCTGGTAGGCAGCAGCTGCTTTAACGAACCAGCCCATCATCGCGCGGGCGACGCTGGTGTTGCCGCCGCTTGGCGTGTTGGTGAGGTCGATCATCACCGCCGCCCGGTCTGGAATGCTTGCCATTGCGGTGTCGAACGCGGCAATCGTCGCCAGATCGCCGAGCGAGTTGTTGATAAGTACCGCGTGGATGCCTCGACGCTGGGTGGCGATTGTTACCGGCGCCAGATCCGGTTCGGATGCATAAAGACTGGCCAAGCTCAGCCGCCGCTCTGTGCCAGCATGAGCAATCGTCAGGTCGCGCGGCCGATTGCGCCGCCCCGCCGCCAGAACCCGCGCGCCGACCTGCCCACGATCGCCGACAACGGTCAGCCCGAGTGCGGCCCAATACTGCGCAACTGCCTCGGCGACCGGTACGTCGCCGATGGCGGTCAACCTGTCGCCCTTGACGATGCCGGCGGCGGCGGCTGGGCTTGCAGTCCGCACCGCTGTCACGACATAGGATCCGCCACGTTGCTCGATCCACAAATCAGCGTAAGTCGGCACGACCGCCCAACTATCCTTGAACGAGCTGCCGGTTATTGCATGATGGTCGGCGAGGGAAGCGATCCGATCTTCGGCGTAACGCAGGAGGCTGTCGTGGTCGTGCACCCCGGCGCGTTCCGCGGCCAACACCGGCGAATCGGGAAGCGAGCCGCCCGGCCAGTGATCTTCATAGGCATAGTTGGCGAC
>JBDTQC010000221.1:0-6131 GCA_039932405.1 Ideonella sp. | reverse complement strand
GCCTGTTGCCGAAACGCAGCAGATGCGGGCTCGCCATGTCGGTATGCACCAGCACGGTGATGGCAAAGCCGCCGTGGGTGGACCGTCCGACCTCCTCGGCCAGCACGACGGAGGCGCGGGCATCGAGCCCCGAGCCACCCAGCGTCTCCGGTACGCGCAGGGCAAGTAAACCCGTGTCCGCCGGCAGTGCGCTTGGCGAAATAGTCGCCGCGCTGGCGGCGGAGCAGCGGGATGTGCTGCCAGCCGAGTTGATCGGTGATCCGGCGCTGCCGATCAGTCGCATCGGACCGCTCGAAGGGGCTGACCGGACCACCCTGTCTTTCCTGTCGAATCCGCGGTATCGCGGCCAGTTGGCGACCACCGGCGCAGGATGCATCATCGTCGCCCCCGAACTGGCCGACGAAGCGATGGCGCGCGGTGCGATCATCCGCTGCGCTGATCCCTACCTCTATTTCGCTCGGCTGACCCAATGGTGGGCGAGGCGATTGCGCCGACCGGTCGCGCCTGGCGTGCATCCCAGCGCCATCGTCGATTCGACCGCTCGCATCGACCCGGGTGCAAGCATCGGGCCGCTGTGCGTGATCGAGTGCGGCGCAGTGATTGCGGCCGGGGTTGAAGTCGGCGCGCACTGCTTCGTCGGTGCCGGTGCCAGCGTAGGACGATCAACCCGGCTGGCAGCCCGGGTCGTGATCGGAGAAGGTTGTTCGATCGGTGAACGTGGCATCGTCCACAGCGGTGTCGTGATCGGCGCCGACGGTTTCGGGTTCGCCCCGAACGCCGGCCACTGGGAAAAGATCGAGCAACTCGGCGCGGTTCGGATCGGAGACGATGTCGAGATCGGCGCCAACTCCTGCATTGATCGCGGCGCGCTCGACGACACCGTGATCGGGGATGGTGTCAAGCTCGACAACCTGGTGCAGATCGCCCATAACGTGGTGGTAGGTGCCCATACCGCGATGGCAGGATGTGTCGGTGTCGCCGGCAGCGCGGTGATCGGCGCGCACTGCTCGATCGGTGGAGGGGCGATCGTTCTGGGCCATCTGAGCCTAGCTGACCATGTCCACATCTCCGCGGCTACGGTGGTGACGCGCACCATCCGCCAACCGGGGTTGTACAGCGGCGTCTTCCCCATCGACGACAATGCGTCCTGGGAGAAGAACGCCGCGACTCTGCGCCAATTGCATGGCCTGCGCGAACGCGTGCGCGCACTGGAGCGCCTTCAAAGATCGGCGTCCGATACGAATCAACCATGACCATGGACATCCACGAGATCCTTCGCAAGCTGCCGCACCGCTATCCGATTCTTCTGGTCGATCGGGTACTCGAATTCGAAACCGGCAAGCGGATCCGCGCGCTGAAAAACGTCACCATCAATGAGCCGTATTTCGCCGGGCATTTCCCGCAGCGGCCGGTGATGCCGGGCGTGCTGATGCTCGAAGCGCTGGCGCAGGCCGCCGCGTTGCTGTCGTTCGCAACGATGGGTGTCGAGTCGGACGACAAGACGGTCTACTATTTTGCGGGCATCGATGGTGCGCGGTTCAAGCGTCCCGTAGAGCCGGGTGATCAGCTGATCCTCGACGTGACGCTGGATCGAATGAAGTCCGGCATCTTCAAGTTCAAGGCGCGGGCCTCGGTGGATGACAAGCTCGCGGTCGAAGCCGAGTTGATGTGCACGATGCGGCGGATCGACTAGTCCCGAAGAACCCGAACCTCGGCATCCCGCACCGGATTCTGTTTCTGTCATGGCCGATATCCATCCCACCGCGATCGTCGAGGCTGGTGCCACGCTGGCCGACGGCGTGACGATCGGACCGTACAGCGTGATCGGCGCGCACGTATCCATTGGCCCAGGCACCTCGGTCGCCGCGCATTGCGTGATCGAGGGCCGCACGCGCATCGGTGCCGACAACCGGATCTTCCAGTTCTGTTCGCTCGGCGCCATCCCGCAGGACAAGAAATACGCCGGCGAGCCGACCGAACTGCAGATCGGCGACCGCAATACGATCCGCGAATTCTGCAGCTTCAACATCGGCACCGCACAGGATGCCGGCGTGACCCGGGTCGGCAACGACAACTGGATCATGGCCTACGTCCACATCGCCCACGATGTGCAACTCGGCGACCAGACCATCCTGGCCAACAATGCAACGCTGGCCGGTCACGTTCAGGTTGGCGACTGGGCGATCATTGGTGGCTTGAGCGGCGTGCACCAGTTCTGCAAGGTCGGGGCGCATGTGATGACTGGTTTCCAGAGCCATGTCTCGCAGGACATTCCGCCGTTCATGACCGTTTCCGGCAACCCCTTGTCGGTGCACGGATTCAATGTCGAAGGTTTGCGTCGGCGCGGCTTCTCGGCTGACCGTATAGCCCGCGTCAAACAGATGCACCGCCTGCTCTACCGCGACGGGCTGACGTTTGCCAAGTCGCTCGAGGCAATCTCTGCGCTGACCGCGAGCGACGACGAGGGCCGGCGCGACCTCGCGATGATGGTCGACTTCCTGGCCAGCGCGACGCGCGGGATCGCGCGCTAGTGTCCGATCCCTACCTGGCGATGGTGGCTGGCGAAACGTCCGGTGATCTGCTGGCTGGCCTGCTGCTCGGTGGTTTGAAGCATCGCTGGTCAACCCTGCGCAGTGCCGGTATCGGCGGGCCGCGAATGGCCGAACATGGTTTCGAAGCCTGGTGGCCTCATGACAAGCTCGCAGTGCGTGGCTATGTCGAGGTGTTGCGTCACTATCGCGAGCTGTCTGCGATTCGTCGTGAACTCGGCGACCGCCTGTTGAACCAACGTCCGGACGCCTTCATCGGCGTCGATGCGCCAGATTTCAATCTGGGCCTGGAAACGCGCCTGAAGCGCAGCGGCATCAAGACGATTCATTTCGTCAGCCCGTCGATCTGGGCCTGGCGCGGCAAGCGGGTGCACCAGATCGGGCGAGCCGTCGACCATGTCTTGTGCATTTTTCCGTTCGAGCCGGCGTTGTACGCCAAACATGGCATCGCGGCGAGTTATGTCGGGCATCCGCTGGCCGATGCGATCCCGATGGTTCCGCCACGCGAGGCAAGTCGTCGGGCGCTGGGCATCGGCAGTGCTGAAATGGCTGTGGCGCTGTTGCCGGGCAGTCGACGCTCGGAGATCGAAGAGATTGCGCCGCGCCTGCTGGCCGCCGCCGTGCTGATGCAGCAAAGCCGCCCCGGCTTGCGTTTCGTCTTGCCGGTGGTGCCCGGCCTGCGCGACATGGTGGTCGACATCAAGGCGCGTGTTGCGGCAACTTTGCAGATCGATCTGATCGATGGCCACTCGCACCAGGCGATGGCTGCCAGCGACCTGGTGCTCGTCGCCAGCGGGACTGCGACGCTCGAAGCGGCCCTGTTCAAGCGTCCGATGGTCATTTGTTATGCGATGAACGGCCTGAGCTGGCAGATCATGAAGCGCATGCAGTTGCAACCGTGGGTCGGCCTGCCGAATATCCTGCTCGAGGAATTTGTCGTTCCTGAGCTGCTGCAGGAGGCGGCGACACCGCAACGCATCGCTGCAGCCGGCCTGCAGTGGCTGGACGATCCGCAAGCCTGTGTGCGCATTGCCGAGCGCTTCGAGTCGTTGCACCTTCGCCTGCGCTGCAACATGGCGCAGGCGGCCACACGGGTTGTCGAACATGTCCTTGCCCACTAATAAGCCCACCAAGCGACGGCGCAGGGCGCCTGCCAGGCTCGATCTGTGCCGCGATCGGATTGGTCTGATCGCCGGCGTCGACGAGGCGGGCAGAGGACCGTTGGCCGGTCCGGTGGTGGCGGCCGCGGTGATCCTCGATCCCCGCCAGCGCATTGCGGGCTTGCGCGATTCGAAGGAACTCACTGCATTGCAGCGCGAGCGCCTGGTCGACCAGATTCGCGCCAAGGCCTTGTGCTGCAGCGTCGCCGAAGCCAGCGTCGAAGAGATTGATCGACTCAACATCCTGCAGGCCAGCCTGCTGGCAATGCGCCGGGCAGTGCTGGCGCTGCGGCTGCGGCCGAACCTGGTCCTCGTCGATGGCAATCGGCTGCCGGTGCTCGAATTGCCAGCCGAGCCGGTGATCAATGGCGACGCGCGAATCGCTGCGATTGCAGCGGCCTCGATTCTGGCGAAGGTGCACCGGGATGCTCTGTGCCAGGAACTGAATCTGCGGTACCCCGCTTATGGCTTTGCGCGCCACAAGGGGTATGCCACCGTGGTCCACCTGCAGGCCCTGCGCAGTTTTGGGGCGTGTCCCGAGCACCGGCGCAGCTTCGCGCCGGTTGCGCAAGTTCTGGGCTTGATCCCGCTGGTCGAACTGGTAGCGGGCTCCGGGGTTTGCGACGATCTGCTGCGCGAACCCTGATGGCCCTGGTGAAATCGATCTCGTCGCGCAGCAATCCTCAGTGGCAGCGTTTGCGCAAACTTGCCAACCAGCCAAGTGCGTACCGCGAGCAGGGCGACGCCTGGGTCGAGGGCGAGCATTTGTGCGGCGAAGCCGCCAGACTTTCGTGCGCGGTACGCTGTGCCGTGATCAGCGAATCCGCCTGGGAGCAGATGCACCTTCGCCAACTGGCGCAACATGCTGACGAAATTCTGCTGGTTCCCGATCAGATGCTCGCTGGCGTGTCCAGCATGAACTCGGCACCGCCGATCGCCTTTGTCATGCCGCTGCCGATCATGCCCGGTGTTGATCCGGTCGCGCCAACCGTGGTGCTGGATCGCCTGCAGGACGCGGGCAATGTCGGCACCATCTTGCGCAGCGCCGCAGCGTTCGGATTCAAGCAGGTCATTGCGCTGAAGGGAAGCGCAGCCTTGTGGTCGCCGAAGGTATTGCGCGCTGGAATGGGAGCCCATTTCGGTTTGCGCTTGATCGAGGGTTGCGAGCCGGAAGCGCTCGACACGTTGGCGATTCCGCTGCTGGCAACCAGCTCACACGTCGCGGATTCAATTGATTCGGTCGAATTGCCGTGGCCCTGCGGCTGGGTGCTGGGACATGAAGGGCAGGGCTTGTCTGCGGATGTGAGTCGACGTTGCGGTCAAGTGCTGAAGATCGCCCAGCCGGGTGGCATGGAGTCGCTCAACGTGGCTGTGGCGGCCTCCGTCTGTCTCTACGAGTCGTCGCGCCAACGTCAGAGGTAAGCAGAACCGGTTCTGCAGTAATGATGTACGGGACTCGCTCCAATCTGGCAGCCTGAATCTCGCCAGCGACAGATTCGGGCGCTCAATATGTCAACCGCTCCGGCTGCAGGTCCCGAAGAATCGTCGTCGCGATCTCTTCGATCGACTTGTGCGTCGACGACAACCAGCCGATGCCTTCGCGCCGCATCATCATTTCGGAGTCCTTGACTTCGCGGCGGCAGTTATCGATCGAAGCGTAGTTGCTGCCCGGTCGCCGCTCGTTGCGGATCTGGTTCAGCCGCACCGGGTCGATGGTCAGACCAAAGCACTTCTTCTTGAAGGGTGCCAGCGCCGGTGGAAATTTGCCACGGTCGAAATCTTCCGGAATCAACGGGTAATTGGCTGCCTTGATGCCGTGTTGCATGGCCAGGTACAGCGAGGTCGGTGTCTTGCCACTGCGGCTCACGCCCACCAGGATCACATCGGCGTCGGCCAGATTCTTCGAGGACTGCCCGTCGTCATGGGCCAGCGAGAAATTGATGGCCTCGATCCGGTCGGTATATTGCTGGCTCTTCGCGATGTCGCTGAAGCGCCCGACGCGGTGATTCGAGGTCATGCCGAACGCGGATTCGAGCGGCGCGATGAAGGTACTGAACAGATCCAGCACCAGGCCCTTGGACAATCCCTTGACGATCTCCAGCACCTCGCGATCGATCAGCGTGATGAAGACGATCGGTGGTTGCCCTTCCAGTTCGGCGAGGTGGTTGATCTCGCGCACCACTTGATGTGCCTTGTCGGCGGTATCGATGAAGGGCCGCCTGACATGGCGCGGGTTGATCGCGAACTGGTTGAGAATCGAGTGGCCAAAAGTTTCGGCGGTGATCCCGGTGCCATCCGATACGAAGAAAACGGTCTGGTTGGGCATGTTGCGATCCGGGTGGGGAAGTGTCGTGGGCGCCATTGGCGTTTGCTGCAGTGCAATGATAGGGTCATGCCACTCGCTCGATGTACAGGCATCGCT
>JBDTQC010000220.1:0-6161 GCA_039932405.1 Ideonella sp. | reverse complement strand
GCATCGCCGCCAGGTCGACCACCGCCGGGACGCCGGTGAAATCCTGCATCAGCACGCGTGCCGGCATGAAGGCGAGCGACGCCTCGGCGCCATTCGGCCAATGCGCCAGCGCCTCGACATCGGCGGCCGACACATCGCGGCCCCCGACTCGACGCGCGATGTTTTCCAGCAGGATCTTGACCGTGTGCGGCAGCCGCGCGACGTCCGCACCGGTGTTGGCTGCCAGTTTGGCCAGACTGATGTACGACGCGGCGCCCGATGCAGTGGGCAAGCTGGCCTGGATACCCATGGGGTCATGGGTCATGTTCTGGTTTGCATCATTCGGGTTTGATGTTGACCATTTCGCCATTGCCTTGGCGAGATACTCGACACCAGCGGCGGCCGCCGTCGGGCTTGACTCAGGAATCTGATTCATGATTGACACTCCTTCGAACGGCGTTGGCCGTGGAACTCGAGCGGATCGAGCCGTGGCTCGGCGCAGGGGACGGTTGCATCGACGATCACATCCACGTTCATATAGCTGAGCGGATTGCAGGTCTTGAGCGCGAAGTTGGAAATCATCTGATAGACGAGCAGTTGCCCGATCATCGCGCTGGCCGGTGGGTTCAAACCGTAGTTCATGTTTATTTCCTTTGTTGCTGATCAAGAAAGGCGCAGCACAGGCAATAGCGGGATTTGCGCGTCGCACAATCCGCCTGGTAGCGCCGTAGCGCGCAGCGCACCTGCGACGACCCGGCGCCTCGCAAGTCCACTATGTGATGTAGTCGCCAGTGGACTCGGGCTGATACAGCATCGTGACGACGTTGCGTGATACCTCCCGCGCGGGCACGACGAACGCCCAGTCCAGCACGTCATCGATCGGCAGCGCCTGCGCCAGCGGGGTTGCATCGACCTTGTGGCGATGCAGCAGTTTGGTCAACCGGACGTGGTCCAGTTCAGTGAGCGTACGCCCGAGATCCAAGACTTCCATGGGACACCTTCAGAGTGGTGACATCGATCCGCCGCAGGCGGACGCGTGCCGACGCGCGAGCTTGTCTAGAGCCCGGCGATCTGAAGTTTGCGCAATGGGGTGGAAGTGATCGCCGGGCTCAGGAAAGTGCGGCCGGCGAAAAGCGGACCGTCCACTTGCCGGCCCGCGATGCGGGCACGCGAACACTGCCGATCAAACTGGCAGTGGCGCAAACTTCAGCAGAAAAAGTGGACGAATTCATGGGTCCGATTATCGCATCAATGCCTTGTTAAGGCAACCCAATCCGCACCGCAGCGTGGGTGCATTGCATTCCATCCAACTGGGTCGGCTGCTCGACCACCGGTCAGCCCCTTTCTGGCCTCATCGATACCGCTTGTCTGAATCGGCTGAAAGGCTCGCGCAAGCAGGCAAGCGGTGCGATCATCCTGCTTTGCCCTTGAAACGTCCCAGGAGATGAACATGAGTCAGCGTGAAGTCGTCATCGTCAGCGCAGTGCGAACCGCCATCGGCACCTATGGCGGTGCACTGAAGGACCAGCCGCCGACCAAGCTCGCGTCGCTGGTTACGCGGGAGGTGCTGGCGCGCGCCGGGGTGTCGGGCGCCGATGTCGGCCACGTGGTGTTCGGCCATGTCATCAACACCGAGCCACGCGACATGTACCTCGGGCGGGTTGCCGCAATCGAAGGCGGCTGCAGCAACGAAACGCCGGGCCTGACTGTCAACCGGCTCTGCGGCTCGGGCCTGCAGGCGATCATCAGTGCGGCGCAAAGCATCCTGCTCGGTGACGCCGAGGTGGCGATCGGTGGCGGCGCAGAGAGCATGAGCCGCTCGCCCTATTCTCTGCCGCAGGCGCGCTGGGGCGCCCGGATGGGCAATATCCAGGGCGTCGACATGATGCTCGGCGCCCTGCACGATCCCTTCCATGGCATTCACATGGGCGTCACCGCCGAAAATGTTGCCAAGGAATACGACATCAGCCGGGCCCAGCAAGACGAGGCTGCCCTGGAAAGTCACCGGCGCGCGCAGCAGGCGATTGCCGCCGGGTATTTCAAGGAGCAGATCGTTGCCGTGCCGCTCGAGAGCCGCAAGGGGACCGTGATGTTCGATACCGACGAACATGTTCGCATCGACGCCAAGCTCGAAGACATGTCAAAGCTCAAGCCGGCTTTTCAGAAAGAGGCTGGCACGGTCACTGCGGGCAATGCGTCGGGTCTGAACGACGCCGCTGCAGCGGTGCTGTTGATGGAACGCGGCGAAGCCGAGCGGCGCGGGCTGAAGCCGCTGGCGCGCATCCTGTCGTATGCCCACGCCGGGGTTGATCCGAAAGTGATGGGCATCGGCCCGGTACCCGCTTCACGCAAGGCGCTGGAAAAGGCCGGATTGAAGGTCGAGCAACTCGACGTCATCGAAGCCAACGAGGCGTTCGCCGCGCAGGCCTGTGCGGTCAGCAAGACGCTCGGCCTGGATCCGGCCAAGGTGAATCCGAACGGCTCGGGCATCTCGCTTGGACACCCGATCGGTGCGACCGGCGCGTTGATCACGGTCAAGGCGGTCTACGAACTGCAGCGCACTGGCGGCCGCTACGGTCTGATCACGATGTGCATTGGCGGCGGGCAAGGCATCGCCTGCGTGATCGAACGGATGTGAGCACGCGAAAAGGGGCTCTGCCGGCCACGAGCCAACTCCCTCGGCAGGTGCCCGCTGGTTTCAGCGCTTCTTCTTGAGCAATTTCTTTTTCTGCTCGGCGTCCAGTCCGGGCGTCGAGCGCATATCGGTGTCGACCTGACCTTCATCGAGGTCGCGTTTGGCCTGCTCCATGAGCGCAGCGGGTTCGGGGTCGGTGAGATGCGGGGTTCCGACACCGCGTGGCAGATTGGCTGCTTCGGCACCGTTGGTTTCACGCGTTCCGCTTCCGCCGTCGCCAGCCACCTTTGATTTGTCAGATTGCGGTCGTGTCATGTCTGATGCCTGAATGAAAAGACCAGCTGCCGGGAAACGCAAGTCTGACACCACGTATCTTCACGACCATCGGTGGATGCCGTCGCATCATGTCGGAAAGGCCTGACAAGCTCGGATCAATTTGGAGGTTGCCGCTCAAATTGCTGCAATGCAGCAAAAACCCCTTGCAACCGCTGATCAGGCGGTTAGAATCTGTTTTGTTGCAGTGCAGCATTGCATTGCGCCCAACAACCTTGAAGGAGTTTTCCATGATCGATACCAAACAATTCGCCGCATCCAACGTTGCCAACGTCGACAAGTTTTTCGCCCAAGCCGCCAGCGCCTTCCACGGTGTCGAACAACTCACCGCGCTGAACCTGCAGGTTTCCAAGACGCTGCTCGCCGAAATGGCCGAAGGCACGCAGGCGATTCTGTCGGCACGCAGCCCGGAAGAAGCGATCCGCATCCAGACCAATGCCTTCCAGGAAGCGCCGGCCAAGTCGGCTGCCTATGCGAATCAGGTCAAGGCCATTCTCGAGTCGTCGTTTGCCGGCCAGCGCCTCGCCGCCGAAACGAAGATTGCCGAAGTCCAGGCTCAGTTCGTTGCCTCGGTTGCCGACATGTTGAAGAACGCACCTGGCTCTGAAAACGCGCTGGAACTCGTCAAGTCTGCCGTTGCTGCTTCCAACGACGCCTATGCCGGTGTCAACAAGGCCGGCAAGCAAGTTGCAGATGCAGTCGAAGCCAAGATGGGCAAGCTCGCCATCACCGCCGGCAAGTCAAGCCGCAATCTGGCAGCCTGATCAGGCTGTTTTCCCGGTAGGCGCAAGCCGCCGGGCCTGTTAAAGTCCGCCCGCCGGCTCGGGTCGGCAATTTTTTGCCGACCTGTCCGGCCGCCCTTCGGGCAGCCAGATGCCCGCCAGCCGCGATCGATGCGGTTGCAAAGACGACCGGTTCGGCCGCCAGCCATCATTCGATAGCCTGCGGTTCGAGACTTGGTCAATGCGCTGGAGATTCGATGACCAGAACGACCGCCGACCGAACGGACTTGGCCGCTTTGCAGGACGCTACCTGCCCTGCTTTGCCGCGTCAACAGGTGCACCACGCCATCGCGAAGAAATTGTCGCGGTTGACCTTGACGGTCGTCTCGGTGAGTGTTGTCGGCTTCGCCAGCTCGAGTCTGGCCGCCGAGGCCAACGCGCACAAGAAGATTCACCCGAAGAGCCACAGGCCGGCCGCCAGACAGGTGCACCGGCAGGTTTCAACCGACCATCACGTCGGCTTCGCGTCGTATTACGCGCACAAGTTCAGCGGCCGCAGGATGGCCGACGGGACGCCGATGCGGCCCGAATCGGACAATGCGGCCAGCCCGACCTTGCCACTTGGAAGCAAGGCGATGGTGACGAATCTGCTCAACGGGCGCAGCGCCTTGGTGACGATTCGAGATCGCGGCCCTTTCGTCAAGGGTCGAATCATCGATGTTTCACCCAGCACGGCCAAGTTGCTCGGCATTCTGCAGGCGGGCGTTGCCCGAGTTGCCGTGATTCCGCTGGAAAAATTCTTGGCGCAGGAAAGCGTCCACAACATCGTCGCCGCCGCCGATTCCGCTATCGAGACTGCCGTCGACCTGAAGGTCGGCAACGACTCGCCCTGATCGGCGAATAGCATGCAAATCTGCTGACAGCCATGATCCGACTGAAATTGTCACTCGATCTCGACTACGAGATCCTCGATCCGGCTGCGGATTTCATCTTCAACATCCACGCGGCTCATACCCAGCAACAACGGGTCGTCGATGAAAGCCTTGGCCTGAGCCAGAACATCCGCGGCTCTGTCGATACCGAGCCGATGAGCGGCAATCGCTACTTGCGGCTGCGCGCATCGCAGGGACCGCTTCGCGTTTCCTATTCGGCCACCATCGATCTGCAGCACCATATCGCCGATCCGGCACAGATTGCCGAAGTGCCGGTGTCGCAGGTGCCCACACGAATCCTGAATTCGATCTACCCGAGTCGATACTGCGAGTCGGATCGGCTGCTCAGCCTGGCGGCGCGCGAATTCGGGCAACTTGCGCAAGGTTATTCGCGGGTGAAGTTCATTCGTGACTGGGTCTCGCAGCGCACGCATTTCACATCGAACTCTTCCAACGGCAACACATCGGCTGTCGATACCCTGATTGGCGCGGCGGGGGTGTGCCGGGATTTCGCCCACCTGATGATCGCCTTGTGCCGAGCGATCAACATACCGGCGCGTTTTGCGACCGGCGTCGACTACGGCGCCGATCCTGCTCTGGGGCCGACCGATTTCCACGCCTACGTCGAAGCCTACCTGGGCGGGCGCTGGTACATGTTCGATCCGTCCGGTACCGCGATCCCGATGGGCTTCGTGCGCTTCGGTACCGGTCGCGATGCCGCGGATGTGGCGTTTGCGACGATCTTCGGCGCCGTCAATTCGTCTGCCCCGCTGATCAGCATCGCCGCGGTGCCGAATGCTGATGGCCAGTTGATCTTGCCTGAGCACTCTGCAATGGCCTTGTCGACCGACGCCTGAGGCTGCCGCAGCGGGTTCAGGCGGGCCTTCGTCTTCGCGAAAGCCCTGCTTCGGCATTGCGGAATTGCCGATTTGCCGGTGAGCCGTCATGCTTGCAGCCTTGAAAGGACAAGCTCATGCCACTCGATCACCTGCAAAATTGGATCGGCCGCAGCGAACAACGCAGCGACGACATCACCGCGATGCCGATCGCGGCATTGAGTGCAACGCTCGATCGCGATGATCCGGCGCCGACCCCGGGCTCGGATCTGCCGCCGCTGTGGCACTGGATGTTTTTCAACCCGATCGCCAAGGCCAGCGAGATCGGCCCGGACGGACATCCGAAGCGCGGCGGTTTTCTGCCACCGGTCGAGTTGCCACGTCGGATGTGGGCTGGTGGCCGGCTCGAGTTCAATCACCCGTTGCGGGTCGGTGACGAAGTGACGCGCAGCTCAAAAATTCTCGATGTCAAGGTCAAGCAGGGACGCAGCGGCTCGCTGGTGTTCGTGACGGTGCGCCACGAGATCACCAATGCACTCGGTCTGGCGCTGAGCGAAGAGCACGATATTGTCTACCGCGATGCGCCCGTGCCCGGCGCACCGACACCGCCGCCGCAAGCAGCACCCGATGACGCAGCCTTCTCGCGCGAGGTATGCGCCGATCCGGTGATGCTGTTTCGCTATTCGGCACTCACCTTCAACGGCCACCGCATCCACTACGACCG
>JBDTQC010000219.1:0-6161 GCA_039932405.1 Ideonella sp. | reverse complement strand
CGGCCATCACGCGCATCAGCGTCGTCTTGCCGGCCTGCGTGGCGCCGAGCAGCACCGTCACGGCGCCTGGCACCAGCGTCAGATCGAGCGGGTACAGGTGGGTCTGCGCGCCCACCTTTTGCTCGATGCGTTCGAGCTTCAGCTCCATACCGGCTCCGTGGCGGGCGAGTGAGTCCAACGCTCGTCACACCAAACGGCCACCGCTGCGCGCTGCGCCTCGTCCAGATGCAGCCCCAGCTTGCTTCGCCGCCACAACACGTCTTCGGCGCTGCGTGCCCACTCGTGGTCGTGCAGGTAGTTCAGCTCGCCCTCGTACAGGCCCGGCGAAACTTCAGCGCCCAGCCCCGCGCTCAGCAGCGTTTCGACCGCCGAACCGTAGGCGCGCGCCAGGCGCCTGGCCAGGCCGGGATCGAGATCCGGATGGCGCTTCGCGAGCGCCTGCACGAACAACTCGAAGTCGGTGTCGGGCTGTCGTGGCGCGCCGATCCAGCCGCTGAGATCCCCACCGGGCAAATACGCATCCCGGGTCCAGGCCGGGCGACGGTGTTGCAGCGGGGCCGCGAGCAGGTCCGCAGCTTCTTCTGCGAGTTTGCGAAAGGTCGTGATCTTGCCGCCCCAGACCGACAGCAACGGCGCGGTACTGGTATCGAGTTCGAGAAAGTAGTCGCGGGTGATCGCCGAGGGGTCACCCGATTCGTCGTCGAGCAAGGGCCGCACGCCCGAATACGTCCACACCACGTCGGCTGGCTTGACGGGTTGCTCGAAATAACGGCTGGCCTGCTCGCAGAGGTAATCGATTTCCGAAGCGTCGATCTGCGCCTTGCCGACCGCGCCGTGGTATTCGATATCGGTGGTGCCTATCAGCGTGAAGTCGTGTTCGTACGGGATCGCGAAGATGATGCGCTGGTCTGGGTTCTGGAAAATGTAAGCGTGGTCGTGCTGGAAGATCTTGCGCACCACGATGTGGCTGCCCTTGATCAGCCGCAGATTCCGGGCCCGTGGAGCGTGGGCACACTCGCCGAGGAACTGCGCCGCCCATGGCCCCGCGGCGTTGACCAGCGCGCGCGCCTGAACCTGCCGGCGCTGGCCGTTCGTCGTCTGCAACGTGGCTGACCAGCCACTCGCCGTTCGCTGTGCATCGACGCAGCAGGTGCGGGTCAGGATGTCGGCGCCGTGAGCTGCGGCGTCCATGGCATTCAGTACGACCAGCCGGGCATCGTCGACCCAGCCGTCTGAGTAGACAAAACCGCGCTTGAAATACGGTTTCAGCGGCGCGCCGGCTGGATGAGCGCGCAGATCGACCGTTCTCGAGCCAGGTAGCACTTCGCGCTTGGCCAGGTGATCGTATAGAAACAAGCCGGCCCGGATCATCCAGACCGGCCGCATGCTCGGATCGTGTGGCATCACGAAGCGCAACGGCCACATGATGTGGGGGGCGCTCTTGAGCAGGACCTCGCGCTCGGCCAGTGCCTTGCGGACCAGCGAGAACTCGTAATACTCGAGGTAGCGCAGCCCGCCGTGGATCAGCTTGGTCGACGACGACGAGGTATGGCCTGCCAGGTCATCCTTCTCACACAGAACGACCTTCAGTCCCCGCCCTGCCAGATCGCGGGCGATGCCCGCGCCGTTGATGCCGCCGCCAACCACCAGCACATCGCATTGCAGCACGGCAACGTTCGCCTCCGCGTTCCGGTTGACCGCAGCGATGCAGGCGGTCGACACGGACCGCGGCGGCTGCTGGAAGGTGGAGTCCCGTTCAGTCATCTGAATGAAGAGGTTTCGGGGCGTGCGTTGATGACAGGCACCACCAACATAGGTGCGCGAAATTGTTCGTATGTGACTGCTTCTTTTCTTTTTAAGACAAAACCGAACATTACACAAGAGCGAAAACCACCATGATCTGCTCGACGTCGCGCGCTACGCTAGGCCTGTTTCAGAGGCCTTCGATGACGCCGACTCCCCGCCAATCGCAGTTGCTCGAGCAGGTACGCGCCCGCGGTTCTGCCACGGTAGAGGCGCTGGCCGAGCAGTTCGGTGTGACCTTGCAGACCGTGCGGCGCGACGTGGCGCTGCTCGCGGATGCCGGTCTGGTGGCGCGCTTTCATGGCGGGGTTCGGGTGCCGGGCTCGACCACCGAGAACATCGCCTATCGGCAACGCCAGCAGCTCAACGAGATGGCCAAGAAGCAGATCGCGCAGCGCATTGCCAGTGAGGTTCCGGCTGGCAGTTCGTTGATCATCAACATCGGAACCACCACCGAAGCGGTCGCTCTGGCGCTGATGAACCACCGCGGACTGAGGGTGGTCACCAACAATCTGAATGTCGCTGCCATCCTGAGTGGCAACGACGATTGCGAGGTGATCGTGGCGGGCGGCGTGGTGCGCGGGCGCGACCGCGGCATCGTCGGCGAGGCGACGGTCGATTTCATCCAGCAGTTCAAGGTCGATATCGCGTTGATCGGCATTTCCGCGATCGAGGCCGACGGCAGTCTGCGTGATTTCGACTACCGCGAAGTGAAGGTCGCGCAGACCATCCTGGCGCAGTCGCGTCAGGTCTGGCTGGCCGCCGATCACAGCAAATTCAACCGTCCGGCGATGGTTGAACTGGCCCGTCTCGATCAGGTCGATCGATTGTTCACCGACTTGCCGCCGCCGCAGCCGTTCCCGCGGCTGCTGGCCGATGCGGGTGTTCTTTGCACGACCTGCGACGGGACCAACCCGGACCATTCATGAGATGACTCAAGCCAACTACATCCTTGCACTCGATCAGGGCACCTCGAGTTCGCGCAGCATCGTGTTCGATCGGGACGGCGCCATCATCGCGATGGCGCAGCGCGAGTTCGAGCAAATCTATCCCAGGAGCGGCTGGGTCGAGCATGACCCGCATGCCTTGTGGACCACACAACTCGAAACGGCGCGCGACGTGCTGGCGAAGGCGCGGCTGAAAGCCGCCGACATCGCGGCGATCGGCATCACCAATCAGCGCGAGACCACGGTGCTGTGGGATCGGCGCAGCGGTGAGCCCATCCACAACGCAATCGTCTGGCAGGACCGGCGCTCCGAACCGATCTGCGCCGGCCTGCGCGAGCAGGGGCTGGAACCGCTGTTTCGCGCGAGGACCGGTTTGATCATCGACGCCTATTTCTCCGGCACCAAGCTGCAATGGCTGCTCGATCATGTCGATGGCGCCCGCGCGCTGGCCGAGGCCGGCCATCTGGCGTTCGGCACAGTTGACAGCTGGCTGTTGTGGCACCTGACCGGTGGCGCTTCGAGCGCGACGCGCGCTCAGGCGGTGCATGCCACGGATGTCAGCAACGCCTCGCGGTCGCTCCTGCTCGATGTACACCGCAACCAGTGGGACGACGAGTTGCTGAGTCTGCTGCGCATTCCGCGCAGTTTGCTGCCCGAGGTGCTGCCGTCCAGCCATCTCTACGGCCACAGCCAGCCGGACTTGCTGGGCTGCGCATTGCCGATCGGCGGCATTGCCGGCGATCAGCAGAGCGCGTTGTTCGGCCAGGCCTGCTTCACGCCGGGGTTGGCCAAGAATACCTACGGCACCGGCTGCTTCATGCTGATGCACACCGGCCAGCACTTTCAGACCAGCCAGAATGGCCTGATCACCACCAGCGCCGCACAGATCGGCGCGACGCCCGAGTTTGCCCTCGAGGGTGGGGTGTTCATCGGCGGTGCGGTTGTGCAATGGCTGCGCGACGGCTTGCGCGCCATCGACAGCAGCAGCGCCGTCGAGTCGCTGGCCGCGTCGGTGCCCCACAGCGATGGCGTGATGTTCGTGCCGGCCTTCACCGGTCTCGGCGCGCCGTACTGGAAGCCCGATGCGCGCGGCGCGATCGTCGGCCTGACCCGCGGCAGCACGGTGGCTCACATCGCCCGCGCCGCCGTCGAGAGCATCGCCTTCCAGAGTGCGGCGCTGTTGCAGGCGATGAGCCGCGACGCACTGGCCGCCGGCGGAGCTGAAGTGAGCGAACTGCGGGTCGATGGCGGTGCCTGTGTCAACGACATGTTGATGCAGTTCCAGGCAGATCTGCTCGGCATTCCGGTGGTGCGGCCGAAGGTCATCGAGACCACTGCGCTGGGCGCAGCGTACCTTGCCGGCCTGAGTTGTGGCCTGTTCAAAGATCTCGATCAGTTGACAGCGCAATGGCAGGTCGAACGCTGCTTCGTTCCCGACATGCCGCGCGAGCGGGCGCGGGAATTGATGGCCAACTGGGAGCGGGCGGTCAGGCAGACGGTGGCCGAATAGCGAATGGTGTTTGGAAATCGCGTCAGAAGGCGCTATTCCGTCCAGCCCAGCCTCCGCTCAGGTATCGGCCTCGTTGCGTGCCTGCCAGAGGTCGACCAGCATCATCACGACGCCGATCAGCACGACGATGATCATCGCCGGCTCGCGCACCTTGATCACGAAACTGGCCAGAAAGGTGATCATCAGTGCGGCGCCGATCAGACCGAACCAGAGTTTCATCGAAGTCTCCTTGTTGTTGTCATGCCGATGCGGCCTCGACCTGCTGCACCAGCCAGCGTGCGGTTCGCAGCAGCCGCGCATCGTTGCCTTTGCGGCCGACCAGCTGCACGCCGATCGGCAGGCCGTTTTCACCATGCAGCAAAGGCAGGCTCAGGCAGGGCATGCCGAGATAGGTCCACAGCGTGCACATCAGCGGATCACCGGTCGCATCCAGGCCCTTCGGTGCGGTGCCCAGTGTGGCGGGTGTGACGATGGCATCGAAGTGCTCGAACACGGTCTCGAAACTGCCCTGCAGTATCGGGATACGCGCCAGCGCTTGCCGGTGCGCAACGGCGGTGATCAGGCGCCCACGCTCGATCTGGCTGCGCAACGACCCGGACAGCTGATCGCGCCCGCGTTCATATTCGAGCTCGAACGAGCCGGCGATCTCGGCCTCCATCACCAGCTTGTGCCAGCCCACCGCCTCGGCCGCGCTGGCGGGCAAATCGAACGGTGCGATCCGGCCTTTCAAAAGTTCGATCAACTCACCGAATGCCTGTTGCGCGTCGTCCGCCACCTGATCCCAGAACGGTGTCGCCACCCAAGCCAGCGTAGGCGGCAGCGGCACATCGCTGCCTGCCAGGCGGGACAGCGGCGGCGCGCCACGCATGCGGGTTGCTGAATCGGCGGCGTCGTGGCCACACAGCACTTCGGCAAGCAGTGCGACGTCGGCCAAGGTTCGCCCGAAGACGCCGATTGCGTCGAACGAGGGCGACTGCGTCAGCACCCCAGTGCGCGGAATCAGCCCCGCGCTCGGCTTGAAGCCGTAGACGCCGCAGAACGATGCCGGCCGGATCACCGAGCCGTTGGTCTGGGTGCCGATCGCCAGCGGCACCATGCCGGCCGCCACCGCCGCCGCCGATCCGCTGGACGAGCCGCCAGGTGTGTGCGCCGGGTCGTGCGGATTGCGGGTCTTGCCCGGCGCATAGGTGGCGAATTCGGTGGTCACCGTCTTGCCCATCACCAGGCCGCCTGCGGTCAGCAGGCGGCGCACGATGATTGCATCGTCATGCGGCGTACGGCCGGCATGCAGCACGGTACCGTCTTCCGTCGGCAACCCGGCCGTATCGATGATGTCCTTGATGCCGACGGGCAAACCGAACAGCGGCCCATCGGCCTCGCCAGCGGCGTGCGAATCGTCTGCGTCGTCGGCCTGGGCCAGCAAATAGCGGCGATCGAGGTGTTCCCAGGCCTGAACCTGCGGCTCGACCACGTCGACACGGGCCAGCAGACCCTGGACATACTCAGTCACCGACAGTTCGCCGGCAACCATTCGGCCGCGCGCGTCGACGGCACTGAGGCCCGGCATGGCCAAGGGATCGATGCTCATCGTTCAGCGGCTGTACAAGACGCCAGGCAGCCAGTAGACCACCTGCGGGAAGATGTACATCACGGCCATCGCGACGAATACCATCGAGACGAATGGCAGGCAGCCCTTGAAGATCGACGACAGCAGCACGTGCGCCGGTGCGACACCTTTCAGGTAATACGCCGACATCGCCATTGGCGGGGTCAGGAACGAGGTTTGCAGGTTCATGGCAACCAGGATACCGAAGAACAGCGGATCGACATTGAACAGCGGCAGCAACGGCAGGAAGATCGGCACGAAGATGATGATGATCTCGCTCCACTCCAGCGGCCAG
>JBDTQC010000218.1:0-6168 GCA_039932405.1 Ideonella sp. | reverse complement strand
CTCATCCGCAAGCGTCGGTCAGCCGGTGGCGCCGAGCAGTTCGTGCGCCTGGAAATCAACCGCCGGGAGGTCATCGAAAAGGTGCTCTTGCTGACCACGGCGGCACAACTCGACAAGATGTTCGACGGAGTTCACTGATGTTCAATAAGATTCTGATTGCCAATCGCGGTGAAATCGCCTGCCGCGTCATCAAGACGGCGCGCAAGATGGGCATCAAGACGGTGGCGGTCTATTCGGATGCCGATCGGGATGCGCGGCATGTCGAACTGGCCGACGAGGCGGTGCACATCGGGCCGGCTGCGTCGCGCGAGTCGTATCTGGTGATCGACAAGATCATCGAGTCGTGCAAGCAGACCGGGGCGCAGGCGGTTCATCCTGGATATGGCTTTCTCAGCGAGAACGCCGAGTTCGCACGCCGCGTCGAAGAGCAAGGCATTGTCTTCATCGGACCCAAGCACAAGGCAATCGCCGCAATGGGCGACAAGATCGCGTCGAAGAAGCTGGCGCTTGCAGCCAAGGTCAACACCATCCCCGGCTACAACGAAGCGATCGAAACGCCCGAGCAGGCGGTCGAGATCGCCAAGGGCATCGGCTATCCGGTGATGATCAAGGCCAGCGCCGGCGGTGGCGGCAAGGGCCTGCGTGTGGCGTATGACGACAAGCAGGCATTCGACGGGTTCAGCTCTTGCCGCAACGAGGCCCGCAACAGCTTCGGCGACGACCGTGTCTTCATCGAGAAATTCGTCGAAGAGCCGCGCCACATCGAGATCCAGCTGATCGGCGATGCCCACGGCAATGTGGTCTACCTGAACGAACGCGAGTGCTCGATCCAGCGCCGCCACCAGAAAGTGATCGAAGAGGCGCCAAGCGCGTTTCTCGACGACGCGACGCGCAAGGCGATGGGCGAGCAGGCGGTGCAGCTTGCCAAGGCTGTCGACTACCAATCGGCGGGCACGGTCGAGTTTGTCGTCGGCAAGGACAAGCGCTTCTATTTTCTCGAGATGAACACGCGATTGCAGGTCGAGCACCCGGTGACCGAAGGCATCACCGGCGTCGATCTGGTCGAGCTGATGATCAGGGTGGCGGCCGGTGAGCGTTTGCCGTTCCAGCAGCAAGACGTCAAGCGCAACGGCTGGGCGATCGAATGCCGGATCAATGCGGAAGATCCGTTTCGAGGTTTCCTGCCGTCGACCGGGCGGCTGGTCCGCTTCACGCCCCCGGCGCAAACCTGGACCGCCGCCCAGCCGGTGCCCGAAGGTGGCGGCGTGCGCGTCGATACCGGGGTTGTCGAAGGCGGCGAGATCCCGATGTTCTACGACTCGATGATCGCCAAGCTGGTGGTGCACGGCAGCGACCGCAACGACGCGATCAAGCGCATGCGCTCGGCGCTGAACGCGTTTGCGATCCGCGGCGTCAGCTCGAACATCCCGTTCCAGGCTGCCTTGCTCGCGCATCCGAAATTCGTCTCTGGCGATTTCAATACCGGCTTCATTGCCGAGCAGTACCCGAACGGCTTTTCCGCAGAAGCCTTGCCGCAGGCCGATACCACGCTGCTGCGCGTGCTGGCCGCAGTGGCCAGTCGGATTCACCTCGAGCGTTCGGCCGGAATCAGTGGCCAGTTGCCGGGCCATGAGTTCAGCGTCAATCCCGAGGCGGTCGTGATGACGACCGACGCCAAGGGTGTCCGGGAGACCGTGCCCGCCAAGGTGCAGGCGGAAGGCGCAGGATTTCGGGTCGAGCTCGGCAGCGCCACTCACCATGTCGTTTTCGAGTCGCCGCTGCGCGAGGTCGTCATCCACGGTCTGATCGATGGTGCGCCCTTTTGTGCACAGATCGAAAGGCTAGGCCTGGCGTATCGCGTGATTCACGACGGCAACCAGATCGACGCCATGGTGATGACGCCACTCGCGGCCAGGATGATGGCGCTGATGCCGTTCAAGGCGGCGCCGGATCTGTCTCGATTCCTGCTGTCGCCGATGCCCGGGCTGCTGGTCGATATTGCCGTCAAGCCCGGCCAGGCGGTGGTTGCCGGCGAAAAGCTGGCAGTGATCGAGGCGATGAAGATGGAGAACATCCTGCTGGCGACGCAGGATGGTGTGGTGGCCGAAATCTCTGCGACAAAAGGTGACAGTCTCGCAGTCGATCAAGTCATCATGCGGTTCGAATAGGCTTTCGCGTTTCGCATCAGTCTGAATTTGTAGGAGCGGCATAGCCGCGCTTCAAATGCCTTCGCAGACCCCGAAGCGCGGCTGAAGCCGCTCCTACATTCAATCAATCAGGAATCCCATGACAACACGTCCCTTCAAGGTGCTTGGCATCCAGCAAGTGGCCATTGGAGGGCCGAGCAAGGAGCGGCTGCGGACCTTGTGGGTCGACATGTTGGGACTGGAGGTGACGGGTCGATTCGTCAGTGAGCGTGAGAATGTCGACGAGGACATCTGTGCGATGGGGACGGGGGCAAATCGGGTCGAGGTCGATCTGATGCAGCCGGTCGATCCGGACAAGAAGCCCGCGGTGCACCTGACGCCCTTGAACCACATCGGTCTGTGGATTGATGATCTGCCGATGGCGGTCGAGTGGCTGGGTGCTAAAGGTGTGCGTTTTGCGCCGGGCGGTATTCGCAAGGGAGCGGCCGGGCATGACATCACCTTCCTGCATCCGAAAAGCAACGACGAATTTCCGATTGCCGGCGAGGGCGTATTGATCGAACTGGTGCAGGCACCTGCTGAAATCATTGCGGCATTGGGCTGACGCCCGAAGACGCGCTAGAGTGTGTGGCGTACCTCGCCTCCTGTTGCGCCGATGCTTTTTCTTCTTTCACCCGCCAAGTCGCTCGACTACGAGCGCCCGATTGAACACCGGACGCCACGCCGGCCGGCATTCGTCGCCGAATCCACAGAATTGATCGGAGTGCTGCGCAAGCAGTCGGCTGCCGAGATCGCTTCGCTGATGAAGCTGTCGCCGGCGCTGGCCGAACTGAACGTCGATCGGTATGCACGCTGGCGTCCGCGCTTCACTGCGCACAACAGCCGTCCCGCCGTATTGGCCTTCGATGGCGATGTCTATGGCGGGCTCGATGCCGCCAGCCTGAGCGACACCCAACTGCAGTGGGCTGATCAGCATCTCGTGATCCTGTCCGGCCTGTACGGGGCGTTGCGGCCGCTCGACGCCCTGCAGCCGTATCGGCTCGAGATGGGCACCGCGTTGCCGAATTCACGTGGCGCCAACCTGCACGCCTATTGGGGCGACACCCTGGCCGACTATCTGAACCGGCGTGCCCGAAGCCAGGCAGCGCCGGTGATCGTCAACCTGGCATCGCAGGAATATTTCGGCGGGGTGCGGCAATCGCGTCTGAAGCCACGTGTCGTGCACTGCAGGTTCGAAGACTGGAAGGACGATGGCTACAAGGTCATCGGCTTCTTCGCCAAGCGCGCGCGTGGCTTGATGGCGCGCTACGCGGTGCAGCAGATGATCGAAACCCCGCAGGGCCTGCAGGACTTTGCGGCCGAAGGCTACCGTTATGCACCCCAGGCATCCGCGGCCGATCGCCTGGTCTTTCGTCGCAGGGAACTCGCATGAATCAGACTGGAGGCGCGCAGCAGGTCACGCCTGAGTTGCGCAAATGGATCATCGATCAGGCAACCAGCGGGCAGCAGCCCGATGCGGTGTTGCAATCGATGCTGACCAGCGGCTGGCAGGAAGAGGTGGCCTTGGCTGCGCTTGAGGAAACCATGCGTGGATTCCTCAAGGATCATGCCGTCGCCAACGGCTTGCCCCAACCTTGCGTCGTGCCTGAGCCGATGAGTCTGGACCGTTCTCCGCTGCTGGACGCCGGTGACCGTCAGGTGCCGGTGCTGGTCAGCATGCTGACTCCGCGCATCGTCGTTTTCGGTCAGCTGTTGTCGGACGAAGAGTGCGATGAACTGGTCGTCCTGGCCGGCAAGCGGCTCGAGCGATCGGAAACGGTCAAGCTGGACAGCGGTACCAGTGAAATCAACGAGGCCCGAACCAGCGACGGCATGTTTTTCGCGCGCGCCGAAAATCCCTTGTGCAAGCGCATCGAGGAGCGCATCGCGACCTTGACCAATTGGCCGGTCGAGAACGGCGAAGGTTTGCAAGTGCTGCGTTACTGGCCCGGCGCCGAATACAAGCCGCACTACGACTATTTCGATCCGGCGCATGCCGGCACGCCCTCCATCCTGAAACGCGGCGGCCAGCGGGTGGCTTCACTGGTGATGTACCTGAACACGCCGACTCGGGGCGGCGCCACGACTTTCCCTGACATCCACCTCGAGGTGGCACCGATCAAGGGCAACGGCGTGTTTTTCAGCTACGACCGGCCCCATCCGATGACGCGCAGCCTGCATGGCGGTGCGCCAGTCCAGGAGGGCGAAAAATGGGTGGCGACCAAATGGTTGCGGCAAGGACGCTTCGAATGAAGGCCGATCTCATTCTTTGTGAAAAACTGTCAACCACCGCTTTCGAACCCGCGTTGTCTGCTCTGACCGTCCTGGTCGTCAACCCCCGAAAGTGACTCTGTCATGACCAAGCTTTTTGCTGCCCTCGTCGCCGCTGCATTTTCTTTCGGCGCATTCGCTGCCACCCCGGCTGCTCCTGCGGCTTCCCCTGCTCCGATGGCTGCTCCGATGGCTGCCCCGATGGCTGCCGCCGCTCCAGACGCAGCCGCTGCGCCGAAGATGGCCAAGAAAGCCGCTCCCAAGCACAAGAAGGCCAAGGCCAAGAAGATGGCCAAGCCGGCCTGAGCAGTTTCCGATGTCCGCTGCGCGGACCAGATGAGAACCCGGCAATGGCCGGGTTTTTCATGGGCGAGAGATTTTTACTGACCCCTCGAAGGCTGTGTCTGGGGTCGATGTCGGTGGGCCGGCTGGCTTGCCCGACCTATGTCGTGATCAACATATCGCTGAATCATCCACAGCGGGCAAAAATCCGACTACCTGACGCTCGGATTTCTGTGTCGACGCGGGAGCACTCCTTCAAGAGATTCTGCGATGACGAAATGTTCGATTTTTGCGCTGGCAATGATGGCGGTACTGAACTGCGCGGCTGCCGATAACCCGCCCGCGAAACTGACGGTCTACGCGGCCGGCAGTCTGCGCGCGTCACTCGATGCGGTTGCGCAGGCATTCGAGCATGCCGAGGGTGTCAAGGTCGACATGCGATATGGCGCATCGGGACTGTTGAAGGATCGCATCCTGGCGGGCGAGACACCGGCTGTGTTTGCATCGGCAAACATGACGCATCCGCAGGCACTCGCGACGGTGGGCAAGGCGTCATCGGTTGCCCCTTTCGCCCGCAACGCATTGTGTGTGCTGGCCAATTCGTCATTCACTTTGGGCGGAAAGGCGCTGGCGCAACGCCTGCTCGACAGCGATGTTCGC
Source organism: Ideonella sp. (assembly GCA_039932405.1). GTDB lineage: Bacteria > Pseudomonadota > Gammaproteobacteria > Burkholderiales > Burkholderiaceae_C > Ideonella_A. The sequence continues at coordinate 769 of JBDTQC010000218.1, read as the reverse complement.
GTCGGTACCTCGACGCCAAAGGCCGACCCGTCGGGCGACTACGCTTTCGCGATGTTCGAGAAGATCGAATCCGAAGGGGTCGGGGGGCCTGGCTCGGCTGGTGTGCTGAAGGCCAAGGCTCTGCAGTTGACCGGCGGGCCGAATTCGCCGCAGCCGCCGGCGGGTCGCAGCGTCTATGCTGAACTGGTGGCCACCGGGCAGGCCGACGCGTTTGTCACCTACTGCACCAATGCCAGCCTGGCACGCCGTGAACAGCCGACGCTGCAGATCCTGCCGGTGCCGGAGAACATCAACGTTTCTGCGCTGTATGGCGTGGCGCTGCTCGATCCGGCTGACCCACATGCCAAGGCCTACACCCGCTTTCTGCTCGGACCGATTGGGCAGCAGATTCTCGCGGACTACGGTTTCAGCGCTCCGTGATGCGCCGTCCAGTAACAGCGCCACCTCGAGGCGACGCAGTCTGACGCTGAACGCCGACTCAGCGCTTGGTCTGCACCAGGCGCGACGGCGCGCGCGAATCACGCGGACCGTCGTTGCGGGCCGGCGCTGCTGCCGATCTCGGCGCTGCGGCCGATCCGGCGCTGCGTGGCGGGTGGCTGCTCGGGGCATGGCCGCCCGCCGGCGGGCCGCGACGGGAATCACGGCGTGGCTCGTTGCTGCCGCCACGCCCGCCATGGCTGCTGGGAGCATTGCGACCGCCACCACCACCTCCGCTACCGCCTCGGCCGGTATTCGAGCGCATGCCGCCGCGGCCGGCGCCTTCGCCGAT
>JBDTQC010000217.1:0-6198 GCA_039932405.1 Ideonella sp. | reverse complement strand
GCGCTCCCACAGAGTGCAAGGCTTTGCATTTCGGATGGAAGCTCGAATTCGCAGCCTTGTTGCCCACACACCGCATCTGCTCTGAATTCTGTGGGAGCGCCTTCAGGCGCGATCTCGCGAGTTCCAAGGTCGATATCGCACGTGAAGTTGCTCATGTGCCGTCTCCCACGTAATCGGGAAAGCGTGCCGGTGTCCACTCGTCGCCGAACAGCTCGGGCTCGGCAAAACGCTGCATCGACTCGAAATGGGTTCTGATGTCTTCGGTGAACAGCTTGCCGGCCAGACCCTGTGCGAGGCGTCGTGCGCCTTCGCTGACCTGCGGGATGTCGCCGGCCACCGCTCCATGCGACAAGGCCGACGGATAACAGAAGCAGTGCACCCGATCGAGCCCGGGGCAGCCGCCGACGACCTTCTCCTGGAACTCGAACAGCGCGCCGAGATCGGGCGAGTCGTCGAGCTCGGCATCGCGCTCGGCCCGATCCGGCGCGAAACGGTCCTTCCACAAGCGCACGTGCGGCGCAAAGGCGGCGAACTCGGGACGCCTGGCCCAGTCGAGCCGGAAGCCGGTGCAGAAGATCACGAAGTCGGTGGCCAGCGGGCCCTTAGCGGTGTCCAGGCACAACGCGCCATCGTGCCGAACGTGGGCTGCACGCACCGGCGCGCCGAGATGGAAAAACGCATTCGCGTGGCGCGAGACACGCAGCGTGCTGCCGTGCGGCGGCGGCACCTGTTGCACGTTGATGTAGTGGCGAAAGCGCCATTTCCACTCGTCGGGCAGCATCCAGAAACCGTGCGCAACCCCCGGGCTGCCGGCGCCCTTGCCCTTGTTGACACGCGGCAGATCGCTGCGCCGGATCAGCAGGTCGACACGCGCCGCACCCGCTTCGAGCGCAGTGGCCGCGCTGTCCATCGCCGAGGCGCCGCCGCCGATCACGACCACCCGCTTGCCACGCAGGGCCTCTGCGTTCCAGTCCTGGTCCGAATGGGCCCAGCGCTCACGCGGCAGGTCGCCCGACCAGGCCGGTGCCCATGAACCGCCGAGCCCGTCGCGGCCGGTTGCCAGCACCACATGGCGCGCCATCACCTGATAGCGCCTGCCACCATTCAGGCCGTCCTCGATGTCGATCTGCACCCGCCCATCGGCGCGCGGCTGAACGCCGACCACCCGCTGCTGGTTGCGCACGTCGATTCCGAGCACACGGCGGTACCAACGCAGGTAATCGGCCCACTGCAGGCGCGGGATCTTGTCGAGTGCGTCCCACGCCACCAGGCCGAACTGGGCCTCGAACCAGGCGCGGAATGTCAGCGCGCCGAAGCCGAGCGCCGGACCGGTCAGCTCTTTGGGCGAGCGCAGCGTTTCCATGCGCGCGGTGGTGGCCCACGGGCCCTCGAAACCCTCCGGCGAACGGTCGAAGATGCGTGTGCGCACGCCCAGGTGCTTCAGCACGGCAGCCAGCGCCAGGCCGGCCATTCCGCCACCGATGATTGCGGTGTCGAGCAGCTCGCCGGCTGCGTCCGTCGGCGTCGGCACCCACTGCTTGCCGGGCAGCCCCAGCCAGCGCAGGTCCTGCTGCAGACGCTGTTCGAGTGCAGGCAGTCCGATCGGTGCGCTCATTGCATGGCCTTGCGGGAGTTGCTGCGCGGCGCAGTGCCGGTGTCGATCGCCTTCAGCAGGCTGGCGTGCGCCGATGGCTGGTGCCGGACGAAGCCGGGCATCGCAGCAGCCACCTCGAGCAGGGCATCCGATAGCGCCCGAACCGGCGCGCTGACCGGCTTGGCCTGCGGCGTGACGGCACCGAAGAAAAACGGGATCGCGGTGTCGAGCGGCCGCGTCACCACGCCGACGAACGGTGCGCCGTGCGCCGTCAGCGGCTCGAGCACAGCGATGCCGAGCCCGGCGCGCACCAGCGCCTGCGCGTTGATCGACGAGTTGGTTTCGATCAGCGCACGCGCAGCGACATGGCCCTCGCCCGACTCTGCCAGCACCGCGTCGAGCCGGTGGCGCAGCCGATACGGGTTGCTCATGGTGATCAGCCGACGCGTGGCGAGCGCCGCCAGCGGCACCCGATCGAGCTTGGCGAGCGGGTCGCCGCGCGGCATCACCGCCACGCAGTCGAGCTGGCCGATCCACTGCAAATCCAGTCCGCGGTGCTCGAGCGGCAAGCTGCTGATGCCGAGTTGCACCTCGCCGTTCAAGACAGACTGCATCACCTGTTCTGGCGATGCCGTGCGCAGGTGAACCGTTGTCGCCCCGCTGTGCGCCTCGACCTGCTTCAAGGCCTGCGGCAACAAACCGACCGCCAGCGCCGAGGTGGCCGCCAACAGCATCGGATCAGGTTCGCCGAGGGCGATGTCGGCGGCCCGCGAATGAACCAGACGGAGGCTCGCCAACGCGCGCTCGGCGTCCTCGTGCAGCCGCAATCCCTGCGCGGTCGGCGTGACACGTGGCCCGTTGCGCATGAACAGCGGATAGCCGATCTCGGCCTCCAGCTCCTGCACCAGCCGCGTCACCGCCGGCTGCGAGCGGGCAAGCATGCGCGCCGCGCCGGTGACGCTCCCGGTGGACATCACGGCCGCGAACGCCTCGAGCTGGCGCATTTCCATGGATTGATTATGCTAAATGCGGATGATCAAGCCTTGATCATGACATATTCGGATGCTTGCCGCTGCCAAAGCGGCCGTCGTCAGCGGCGCGGTTACCAAAACACCTGCGTTCCGTCGCAGCGGGTTCAGCCGCGATTCAAGCCGCGCTCAGGCGTGCCCGACCACCGCATGCGGCACGTACGGCGCCTCGAGCTCGGCCAGGTCTTCGGCGCTCAGCGTGACCGACAGCGCCGCCACCGCGTCGTCGAGTTGCGGCAGCCGCGACGCGCCGACGATCGGTGCGGTGATGCCCGGCTTGGCCAGCAACCAGGCCAGCGCCACCTGCGCGCGCGGCAAGCCCAGGCGCTGCGCCAAGCCGGCCAGCGTCTCGACGACCTTGCGGTCGGCGTCGGCCGTCTTGGCGTACAGGGTGCGACCGAAGTTGTCGGTTTCGGAGCGCGCGCTGTGTTCGTCCCAGTCACGCGTCAGACGGCCGCGCGCCAGCGGGCTCCACGGCATCACGCCGATGCCTTCGGCGCGGCACAGCGGCAGCATCTCGCGCTCTTCTTCGCGGTACAGCAGGTTCACGTAGTTCTGCATCGTTGAAAACCGCGTCCAGCCGTTCCGCTCGGCCACGTGCAGCGCCTGCTGGAACTGCCAGGCATACATTGACGAAGCACCGATGTAGCGCGCCTTGCCGGCCTTCACCACATCGTGCAGCGCCTCCATCGTTTCCTCGATCGGTGTCTTCGGATCCCAGCGGTGGATCTGGTACAGGTCGACAAAGTCGGTGCCCAGTCGCTTCAGGCTGGCATCGATCTCGGACATGATGGCCTTGCGCGACAAGCCGGCACCGTTCGGGCCAGGGCGCATGCGCCCGTGCACCTTGGTCGCAATCACCACCTCGTCGCGCGGCACGTAGCCCAGCAGCGCGCGGCCGACAATCTCCTCGCTGGAACCGGCCGAGTAGACGTTGGCGGTATCGAAGAAATTGAATCCGAGGTCGAGCGCGCGCTTCAAAAAGGGCTTGCTCTCGGACTCGCCGAGCGACCACGGGTGGTTGCCGAGCGAAGGATCGCCATAGGTCATGCAGCCCAGGCATAGCCGGGACACTTCGAGGCCGGTGCGGCCGAGTCGGATGGTTTTCATGGCCTGGCTTCGGGTTGAGTACGAATCATCATGCTACGCCGCGGTCCGCTGGCGAAGGATCGCAGCCGGAGCCAACGCCGTCGGGTTGCAGGTAGCTGATGTCGGGTTCACCAGCCACTGAACCGCTCCCAGGTCGATAGCGCGCCATCGGCGGCCAGTGCGTGATATTCCCCAAACTGTGCGCCGGTTGCGCAGGCATGGTTGGGCAGGATGCGCAAGCGCGTACCGATCGGGAAGCGCTCGGCGATCTGCATGTCGGGCGCGCCGCTGCGTTCCAGCAGACCGTGTTCCTGGTTCGCCCCGCCGAGCAGATAGCCGCTCTGAACGACGCCGTCGACATCGCACACCAGGCCATAACCGCAATCGAGCTTCTGCTTCTCGGTTCCGCGGTCGCGGCTCATCGCCATCCAGCCGGCATCGACGATCGCCCAGCCCTTGTCGGGCTGATGGCCGATCACCGTGGTGAGTACGCTCAGCGCGATGTCGTCGGTGCGGCATACACCCACGTTGCTCATCACCAGATCGAAGAACACATACACACCCGCTCGCAGTTCGGTCACCCCGGCCAGATGGCGGGCCGACAACGCAGTGGGCGTCGAGCCGACGCTGACGGTCGGGCAAGGCAGGTTCACGGCGCGCAGGTGTTCAGCCGCTTGAACGACGCCAGCGCGTTCCTGCTCGGCCACCGCCTGCAGTGCCTCGGGCGTATCGACGTCATAGCTCGATCCGGCATGCGTCATCACGCCGGCCAGCAGCATGCCGCCAGCGTGCAAGGCGTGGCCGATGGCCTGCAGGCTTGCCACATCGTCCGGCTTGACGCCTGAGCGGTGGTTGTCGGTGTCGATCTCGATCAGCACCTCGAAACGCTCGTCGTGCGCCTTGCCGAACGCCACGATGGCCTCGGCCGAGGCCAGGCTGTCGGTGATGATCTTCAGCCCGCAACCCGAGCGCCGCAGCGCCAGCACCGCCGGCAGCTTGTTCGCAACCATGCCGACCGCATACAGGATGTCGGTGATGCCCGCCGCGAAGAACTCGCGGGCCTCTTTCAAGGTCGATACCGTGATGCCCTGCGCGCCTGCAGCCACCTGCTCGGCCACCACCTCGGCGCATTTGCTGGTCTTGACATGCGGCCGGAATGCCACGCCGAGCGCTTTGGCACACGCCTGCATGCGGGCGATGTTGTGCCGCATCCGATCGAGGTCGATCACCGCGGCCGGGGTTTCGAGCTGATCGAGGTTCGCTGTCTTCATTTGATCCGCCTGAAAGTTTCCGCAAGGTCCCGCATCCGCCAGCCGAAGCTCGCTCGCCTCGAGTCGGAAGCCAGAGCCAGACTCGACCGGGACAGGTTCTCGCATGGGTCATTTTCACCGATGTCGGCACGCCCGGCTCGGCCCGGTCCGCGCGCCTTCGAGGCAAAGCACCGGTCGCGAATCATTGCGCAGCGACGACGAAACGGGCTTCCCGAGCGGCGCTTGTGCCGCTCTGCATTTCGGTCAGGCACCTCGGTCTTGTAGGATCACGCTCCCGACTGAGGCGTTCTCCCCAAGCAACTTGATGCAGCAACTTTTCAAGCGCCATTGGCGGCTCATTGCCGGCGCATCCCTGGCAACGCTGATCGTCAGCGTCGTGGTGGTCAACTTCAAGCCCGGTGAAAAGCGCATCGAGCGTCGCGTCGAGCGCCTGCACAGCCTCGATGACCCCGCTTTCGCGCGCGAGCTGAGCGTGCTGCTCGGACCGCCACTGTTGGGCGGCAACCGGGTGCGGGTGCTGCGCAACGGCGACGAGATCTTTCCCGCCATGCTCGACGCCATCCGCGGCGCACAACGCAGCATCAACTTCGAGTCGTACATCTACTGGAGCGGCGACATCGGCAGGGCGTTTGCCGACGCGCTGGCCGAGCGCGCGCGCGCTGGAGTCAAGGTGCATGTGCTGCTCGACGCAATCGGCGCCGCCAAGATTGACGCCGGCTACATCGACGAGATGACCAAGGCGGGCGTGCAGGTGCAGAAATACCACCCGGTGCGCTGGTACAACCTGGGTCGCCTGAACAACCGTACCCACCGCAAGCTGCTGGTCACCGACGGCCAGATCGGCTTTACCGGCGGCGTCGGCATCGCCCCGGAATGGACCGGTCACGCCCAGGATCCGGACCATTGGCGCGACACCCATTTCCAGATTGAAGGGCCGGTGGTCGGCCAGATGCAGACTGTCTTCCTCGACAACTGGATCAAGGTCAGCGGCGAGGTGCTGCACGGCAACGACTATTTCCCCGCGCTGCAGGAAGTGGGCAAGCTGAGCGCCCAGATGTTCAGCAGTTCGCCGTCCGGCGGCAGCGAAAGCATGGCCTTGATGTATCAGGTGGCAATCACCGCCGCCAGCCGCACCATCGATCTTTCGGCAGCCTATTTCGTACCCGACGATCTGACCCGCGAGACCCTGATCGCAGCGCTCAAACGGGGCGTCAAG
>JBDTQC010000216.1:0-6206 GCA_039932405.1 Ideonella sp. | reverse complement strand
GCTTGCGAACACCAACCTCATGCCCACATCGCCAACGCGTTCGGGTGGCGCGAATCCGCTTTCGTTCCACCTCGAAACAACAGCTTACATCCGAAGCAACGGGATATCGGCCGTGCGCTCGATGAACCACAACACACCGATCAGGATCGCAATGCACGAGCCGGCATTGATAACCACCGGTGCATACAGGCGGCGCCGCCGGGCCAGGAACAACAACGCGCCGGCGATCAGCACGATCGTGATCTGCCCCAGTTCAAGTCCGACGTTGAATTGCAGCAGTGCCCAGGCAAAGTTCAATGGCGGCAAATGAAGCTCGGCCAGCACGCTGGCGAAGCCGAAGCCGTGAATCAATCCGAACAGAAACGTCACGATCACCCGCCGACCACCAAAGATCGGCCACAGGTTATCCAGTGCGGCCAGCACGATCGTCACTGCGATCGCCGGTTCGATGAATCCGGTTGGCAGCGAAATCAGGCGCAGCGACGCCAGCGCGAGCGTGATCGAATGCGCGACGGTGAATGAGGTCACGATGCCCAGCACCGGCCAGAACGCCTCGCCGACCTGCTCCACCGGCTTCCAGCCAGACGGCGTGCGCCGCATCACCGAAGGCAGCATCAGCGCCATCAGAAACAGCACATGGTCGTAACCGCTGACGATGTGATGGATGCCTTCGCGCAGGAACTGAAAATTGTCCGGACTGGCTGCGGACCCTGCGCCATTCGGGTTGCCTGCCGCCTGGCTGGCTGCGCCCGCCGGATGCTGGGGATCCAGTACGCGCAGCAGCGGTGCTGCGCCAGGCAGTTCGATCGAAGCCAGACCACGGTGCGTCGGATCGATGTCGGCCAACAAGGTATATCGAATTACCGAGCCGGCACTCAGCGGGCAGGCGCCGACATACTGCAACACGGCATACACGCCATCGGCTCGCTTTTCCAGCGCTGGCGGCGGCCGGTCGAAGCGGCAATCGGCAAGCTGAACGTTGCGCTGCACGTAGTCGTCGATCGCGGGCCACGCCGCCTTCACCTCGCCCCAGGTCAAGGCTGCGTTGCCATCGCTGTCCATGTCGAGTGCGGCGTCCAGATCGCGCAGCGCGACATCGACGCGCAAACTGGTGCGGCCGTCGGCGGTCGGTGCGAGTTTGAGATAGGCATCGCTGGCCTTGTGCGCCGATGCATTCGACATCGACAGCAGCATCGAGCCCAGCACCAGCCAGGCTGACCAAAGAAACCTCGACCAGCCGGCCGCAGCTGGCATGCGGTGCTTATCAGAGCAAGGCATCGAGGCGTGCATCGCTCAGGCCCATGTCGGTCTTGATCTTGCGCGCCTGTGCAAGCGTCTCCACACTGCCAGCAGCGCGCGCCACCTGCGCCAGCAGGATCAGGTCGACCGGCTCGCGCTGCAACTCGACATTCTTGCGAGCGAGCTGCAAGGCGCGCTGCGGATCGCCATCGACGAACAGGGCAAACATCGCCTGCTCGCGCGCATGGGTGGTTCTTGCTTCAGGGCGCAGCGCGGCCTGAACCATGCGGGCCCGCAGTTCGGCGGTGTCTGCGGCTGCGGGGCCGGCTTTCAGCGCGGCCTCTGCCAATGCCAGGCGAAGCAGCACCGGATCGCTGCGCACGTCGTTGCGCAACAGCGGCAGCACCTCGGCCTGCCGTCCGTTGGCAATCAGGAAGTCGGCGAAGGTCAGCCGCGTATATTCGTCCGGCGCAGTGGCCAGTGCGGCGCGGAAGCCGGCTTCCGCTTCGCGCGGCCGCCCGGCACGCATCTCAAGTTCGGCGACGCTGGTCATCAGCCAACTGCGCGGCGCCGCTGGCAGTTGCGGCGTCGCCAGCAGGCGCTGGAACAACTTGCGGGCATCTTCGAAGCGGCCACGCAGCGCCAGGTTCTCGGCCAGACAGGCCTGGCTGTAGAAGGCCTCGCCAGTCGCCGCGAGCCCGTGACATCCGGCATCGGACTCGGCGTAGCGGCCTTGCACGCGACGGATTGTCGCCAAGGTCAACCAGGCCTGCGGTTGCCGCGGGTCACGCTTCACCAGTGCTTCGAGCAACGCCGCAGAGCCGTCGAAATCGTGCAGATACTGCTGCACCGTTGCCAGCATCAGCACCACCTCGGCTGGCGCCGTGTCGGTCTGCTTCCAGTGCTGCAGCACCGCCAGTGCGCGCCCGGCGAAGCGAGGCTCGCCTTGATCGCGTGCCTGCTCGAGATAACGCCGTGCCAAGGCGACCGCAACGGCTGAATCATCGGGATTGGCGACCAGACGCTTGCGCAGCGCGCGCTCCTCAGATCGAGCGGTACCAGTATTGATAAGCGTTTCAACCACTTCAGAATCAGATTGTGGCTGGTAGATCGCGGCGCGTGCCGGCCGCGCGGCAAGCACCAGCGCGATCGCGATGAGCGCAGGCAGCATGGTGGCCACGACCGTCCGGCTGAAGACGCCGCAGCGCAGCGCAGACTTGCCGCCGCTGGAGCGATTCGATTCGAAAAGGGACATCGAACGACTTTAATTCGGATTGACTGACTGGATCGACACGGGTGTTCAAGTTGCTCCAACATGAGCGCGGCGGCCTGCCCTCGTGAGGGAGGCCGCCGCGTGATTTCGCAACGCGAATCAGACCATCAAGGCACGTCCCGCGGCGATTCGGTCTCGCTGACCGGTGGCGTGTAGCCATCGGTAAAGACCAGCGGCTCTGCTGTTTCGCTCTTGGTTGCAATCAATGCAACCAGGTAGTCGAACCAGGTATTGACCGTGCCCGCCGCGGAGATCGGGACCGATGCCGGTGCTGGCGCTGGTGCTGGCGTCGGCGCAGGGGTTGGTGCTGGTGCTGGCGTCGGTGCAGGTGCCGGCGTCGCCGGGTAGTCCCCGTCATCGCCGCCGCACGCGGACAACATCGCCGCAGCAGCAAACAAGACTGCTAGGTTCTTTTTCATTGTGGTTCCTTTACTTGCTGCCCGGCAGCGGGGTGTTCAGGTAAGGAAAGCCCGGCAGCAGCGTGATGGTGGCCTGGTCGACCGCGTCATGCAGATTGAACGACGTGGCGCCCAGCGGCACAGCCGACGGCTTGCACTCCGGACCGAAGCCCAGCGCATTGGTGTCACCGTTGGCCATGCACAGACCACCGGCAACCGCTACCAGCGAGATGTCGACCACGTCATCCTTCGGACGACGCCCGTTCGGGTAACCGGCGTTGTCGTTGCCCTTGGCCAGGATGTTGCCGACGATCCCCAGTCGGTTTTGCTGTGCGAACGGAACAGCCGGAATGGCCGTATTCAGACGCAGCATCTCCGAAGCCGTCACGTTGGCAGGCTTGTTGACACCGGCGATACCGGTCAGGAACACCGTCACCAGGTCGTTGCGGCCGGCATTCGTCGGAGCGACGCCACCAGCCGGCAATCCCAGCGCGATCTCAAGCAGACGCGGCAGGGTCGGATTGGTGACGTAGGTCAGGAAGTTGGCACCGTCGTTCACCGGCTTGGAGCTGTTGAACTTGTCCTTGTCCGGCAAGCCGATCACGACTTCGTTGACCAGCGGCATGCCCAGGCGCGAAACCTGCGTCCACGCGCCACCGCTGCGATCGGTCGTGCCATGACCTGCCTTCGGGTTCGGATCCAGCAGTCGGCCTTGACGCAGGCTGGCTGTTGTCCATCCACCGATCACCGTCTCCGAACCAGCGGTCAGGCAGCTCTGATGCACTTCAAGCGCCAGCGTGGTGACGTTCTTGGTCGCCAGGTCGTCCTTGCCGGCATTGATCTTGGTCGGATCGGTGATAACGGCAACGGGCGCGTTGACCAGGTCGAAGATCGTGCCCAGATTGACCTGGAACGGATCCTTGCGCTGACCGACGAACAGCTTGGCGGGCATCGAGCAGCCCGGGATCGCCACGGTGTAAATGTGCTTGGCAGCGTAAGCGGGATAGTCGGGAATGGTCTTCACGCCGATGTTGTCGACCGGCTTGTCGAAGGTTGACGATCCACCGGCGGCATTGGTAATGGCAGCGCGGGTGCCGGTGCGGCGATCGCCCCGAACCACTTCGACCGAGAACTGCTCGTTCACGTTGAGGCTGGGGTCATTCGGTGACGCGACCGCCCCCGCCTGAATCAGCGGGATCGCCACATTCTTGCCCATGATCGGCAGCGTGATGCCTTTCAGGTTGTTCTTGAAGCGGAATGCAAAGGTGATGTCTTCCTTGGCGTCGCCGTTGTTGTCGACGTGGATTTCGTACAGCGCATTCGGGTCGAGCGAAAAATAGTTCGGACCGCCGTATGCATCTTGCAGCGGCAGGTAGTCGGCGATCAGGGTCACGTAAGCGTCACGTCCCGCCTCGTAGCTCTTGAACATGTAGAAGTCGCTGGCATCGACTTTCGGGACCGTGGTGATGAACGGGGCTTCGCGGTGGCTGGATGCGTTTGCAACACCAAAACCGGTGGCTGCGCAAAGCGCCGCAACCAGTGGCAGCAAGCGCAGGCTGTGTTTTTTCATGGGTCTTCCTCTCTTCAACGGACGATGAATATTCGGCTTGGAGCAGTTGGGAAACTGCACTCGACAACATCCGACAGGAACGTGGATGGCGTCTGAATCCAGTTACGGGTTGTTTGGGCCGTTGGATGCAAAACTTTGCGAATATTCGCAAAGCAAGGGAAAACCCCGGGATCAGACGAGTGGCTGAAGCTCGATATGGCCGCGTCCTTCGACCCAGTCGCCAAAACACTCGGCCAGCCGCTCGCTCTCGTCGACCGCGCGTTGCCAGGCGCGCGCGCGACTGACCGCATCGTCGCCATAGCGCTGCAGATCCGAGCGATCCGGCAGCTTGCCGTTGGGCAGGCTCGCAATCCATTCAGGATGCGGCGACAACAACACCACATTGTCGAGCCGGGCGCTGGCGCGATGGCGGTGGCGCAAGGCCTTGTCGAGCCAGCCGGGCACGATGCTGGGCTGGAAATGTGGATACAGCACCAGTCCTTTGCCGTCTGACGCGTGGCCCTGCGCACCACCCGTCGCCTGCACCGCATCCGACCTCAGCGAGGCGTAATCGAGGTGCAGGTGATAGTCGGTGATGCCACCGTCCCAGTAGGCGCCGCGCGGCGCACCCGGAATGTCGTGAACCGCGTCGAGCCAGAACGGGATCGAGCAACTGGCCAGCAGACTGGGCCGGAAATTGGCGCGATCCAGCGCCACGTGATGGGTGCGGAAATCGTGCATCTGCAGCGGCAGCGGGTCACGCGGGTCGGAAAAGACCACCCGCTCGAGCCACCCGCCCATGGCCTTGCGGCTGACCGCGTTGGTGGCGTACGCGCCGAGGTACCCCAGCGGCGTGCGCAGCCGCCCCTGTCGCCCCAGCAAGTGTCGGCCGCGGCTGGTGAAGACATGCAGGCGATAACGTGGATGGGCCAGGATCTGCACAACCGACGGTCCCAGCTGACGGTCCAGTTCCGCACCAAACACCGCACTGACATGCGCGGCCTTCGGCAGCTTGCCCGGCAGGTGCTCGTAACGCTGATGAATGTAGGAATTGCTGAGTTCGCGGAAGCCGGCCACCGGATCGTCAAGACACGCCGTTGCCATCCGCCAGGCGCCGATCGATGCGCCCATCAGGTCGATCGTGTGGATCCGCACATCCGCAGGCAAGAGGTGCCGATCGCGCAGTTGTTTCAGAGCCGAAGGACCGGCGTGGATCTGGAGGGCAGGCATCAAGCCACGATGGTAGGGCAAGGTCAACCGCCGCGTGGATTGCCTTCATGGCCAGGGAGCGGCATCATCGTCGCCATCGCACGACCAACCAACCCCTACGATGAACACGATCGATCGACCGGATGAAGATCCGGCTGCAAGCCACCCGCACCACCATCATGACGGCGAGGCCAGCGAACTCGACCCGATGACGGTGCGCGTGCGCGCGCTCGAGACCGTTCTGACCGAAAAGGGCTACATCGACCCGGCCGCGCTCGATGTCCTGATCGAGACCTACGAAACCCGCATCGGCCCGCGCAACGGCGCACAGGTGGTGGCCAAGGCATGGAGCGATCCGGTTTACCAGCAATGGCTGCGCGACGACGCCAGCGCCGCGATTGCTGCGCTGGGTTTTACCGGGCGCCAGGGCGAACACATGGTGGCAGTTTTCAATTCACCCTCGTGCCATAACCTGGTCGTTTGTACCTTGTGCAGCTGTTATCCGTGGCCGGTGCTCGGCCTGCCACCCACCTGGTAC
>JBDTQC010000215.1:0-6210 GCA_039932405.1 Ideonella sp. | reverse complement strand
AGGTGGTGCGGATGATGACCTGCACGTCCGACAGGTCGGGCAGCGCGTCGAGCGGTGTTTTGAGCACCGAGTAGACACCCCACGCGCCGATCATCAGCGTCGCCAGCAGCACCAGAAAGCGGTTCGCGATAGACCAGCGGATCAGCTTCGCGATCATGGCTTGCTCCCGGCCGATGCCGGTGCACTCGGGGCCTTCGGCTCCGGCGGCAACAGGGTCACCCGGGTCAGCTGCGGCGCGCCCTCCTGGGGCATGTAGAACTCGAAGTCCACACGGTCGCCCACAGCCACGCCGCGCGGAGCCTCACCTTTCGGCAGTTTGAAGTCCATCGTCATCGCCGGCCACTTCAGCGAGGCGATCGGGCCGTGCGAGAGGGTCATCGCGTCGCGGCCGATGGCCTCGACCTTGGCCTGCCCATCGTGGCGCGCTGCCGTGTTCGCGGCAGTGGGTTGGGGTTCGTCGTTCAGGCGCGCCTCAACGCCTTTGAGGCTCGCTTCGGAGTCGATCAGGAACTGCGACGAGACGACCACGCGCTGGCCGAGTTTCAGCCCACGCTTGATCTCGGTCTGTCCGTTGCTCTCGATGCCAGCCTCCACATCGACTGGGCGGAAACGGCCGTTCTCTTCGGCCAGCATCACGACGCTCCGCTTGCCGGTCTGGATCACCGCCTCGGTCGGGATGAGCAGCGCCTTCTCGGCGCGCATGTCCATGAACTGCATCTGCACGAACATGCCGGGCACCAGTCGAGACCCCGGGTTCGCCAGTTCGAGCCGCGCCTTCAAGGTCCGTGTGTTCGGGTTCACGTCGGGCAGCAGCGCCTGCACCTTGCCGTCGAATGTCGCGCCAGGCGCCGCAGGACTTTTCGCCTGCACTTTGGCTCCGGGCCGCAACAACGCCGCCTGGCTCTCCGGCACTTCGGCATCGGCCCACACGGTTGACAGTCCGTTGATGCGAAAGAGCGTCGCGCCGGACATCACCGTCATCCCGTCGCGCACCATCAACTCGGTCACGACGCCTCCGATCGGAGCCGTCATGGTGATGCGCGGCTGCGTCCGCCCCGTGCGTTCGACCAGGCTGATCTGTGCGTCGCTCATGCCGACCTGCCGCATGCGCTGGCGTGCACCATCGACCAGTGCGGCGAGGTCGGTGCCCTGCATCCTGCGCACCGACAGGAACTCCTCTTGCGCGGCAATCCAGTCCGGCACGTAGAGATCGACGAGCGGCTGGCCCTTCCGTACCGGGTCCAGGGTGGCACGCACGTAGAGCTTCTCCACGTATCCGGTGGCGCGAGCCTGTACGAGGGCTTGGTCGCGCTCATTGAATGCGATGCTGCCGACCGCCGAGACCTGCGGCGACAGCGTGCCTTCGGTCACTTCGGCGGTGCGCACGCCCAGGTTCTGCTGGATGCGCGGGCTGACCGTGATCTTGCTGCTGTCGCTCGAATTTTCCAAACCCGCGTCGGCGTAAACAGGCACCAGCATCATGTCCATGAAGGGCGACTTGGCAGGCTTGTCGAACTTGTTCCCGGGCACCATGGGGTCGTGGTAGTACAACACCTTGCTGCCCGCGACCGGGTCGACGTCGCCTGCCTTGATGCCGGACTGAATGTGCCGGCGCGTGGCATCTTCGCCTTCGGCGATGCTTTGTGGAAGCTTGCCGGCTGCGGCCAGCGGCGCTGCCGGATCGGGACCTGCGGAGGTAGACGTCGCGTTCGTGCCCATGCCCCGGTGCATGCCGGCCATGTACAGGACGTAGCCGCCGGCGCCGAGCGCGGCGGTGACCACCAAGGTGATCGAGATTTGCTTGAGTTTCATGGTGTGTCCGTACACGAGGTTCAAGGGCGCACGATGGCCGGGGCGCCGCCGTGGCCGAGCGGCAAGAGGTAGTTGAGCTGGGCCCACAGGCGTGCGGTGTCCATCTCCAGACGCAGACGCTCGATGCGCGTGTCGATCTCGCCGCGGCGCGCATCGAGCACGGCGGTCAACGGGCCGCTGCCGCCGCGGTAGGCGGCCAGTGAAGCGCGCATGCGCTCGGCGGCCAGCGGTTGCAATGAGTTGTCGTAGCGGATCAACCTGTCGCGATCGCTGCGCCATTCCTGCAGCATCGCCAGCGCCTCGGCGACGTGCATGCGCGTCGCTTCTTCGCGCTCCGCCCGCACCTGCTCGACCAGCGCCAGCTTGGCTGACACTTCGCGGTCCTGACGGTTCTTCTGGTCCCACTGCAGCGGCATCGACAGATTCACCGACACCATATTCGAGTAGGCCGGCCCCCGCTGGCTGTACATCAGCTCGACGCTGACGTCCGGCTTCTTGTTGGCCTGCGCCACGTCGACGTCCGCTTGTGCCATCGCCTCCTGCCGAGCCAGCACTTCGATCTGCGGGTGGTGGGCCAGTTGCGAATCCAGCTCGTCGTTTGTCAGCCGAACGGTGTCGAGCGAAGGCGGCGCAGCGAGGGCATCGGCAGCCTGCGCGCCGACCCATCGAGCGAGTTGCGTCGTGGCGGTGGTGACCTGCCGCTGGCTCTGCGCCAGACGGTCCTCGATCTGGGCGACTCCCGATCGCGCCGCGAACACATCGGCTTGCGAACCTTTGCCGCCGCGATAGGCAGCGTTTGCCGCGTCAATCTGCAAGCGGGCTTCGTCGCGCTGTGACACCAGCACGTCGCGCATGCGCTCCTGGTAATGGCGATCGAGCCAGGCCATCGCCGTGTCGCGCTGCAGGTTGGCCAGCGCGAGTTCGCGGTTGGCCTCTGCAACCTCGGCCTCGCGCTCGAAGCGCGCGGTCCTCGCCCTGAGCTTGCCTTCGCGAGTGAATTCCTGCATCACGCCGATCGACCGCATGGTCATGAAGTCGCGGGTCAGGCTGAACCGGTCCGGGCCGTTGATCGGCAGGTTGGTGATGCCCGCCTTCAGCGTCGGATCAGGACGCTGGCCGGCCGCAACGGCCATTTCGCGTGCCGCTGCAGCCGATGACGCTTGCGCAGGCAGTTGGCGCGAACGCTCCTGCGCAAGGCGCAATGCGTCGTCCAGCGTCAAAGGGGCCGAATCGGCGTGCCGTGCGCCAAGGCCGAGTCCGACTGCCAGGGCAATGCGGCAGCAGAGCAACCCAAGTGCGGGGAGGCGCCGAAACGGCGCACGAAGGGTTTGAACAGACATGAATTCTCCTGACGAACAACGAGAGCGAGGTTCGACTCGACCCGAAAGCTGAAGAGCAACATCAGCGAGTCAGGCGAGCACGGCCGCGAGCGCAAGAGGCCGACGTTGCCGTCAGGCCCGCAGCGCGTGCGGCGTCAGGAAGTCAGGTTCGAAAGACGCAGTGCAGGATGGCGTGCGGCGGCTCGGGCGCTGCATCCAGGCTGGCGTCGGGGGCCGGGAAGGACCGGCCAAAACCCAGTAAGTTCTGCGGTTCGAGGCGAAGCGAATACAGGAAGGTCGGAATGGTCAAACCCACCACGGGTGCGGCGGCTGTGTCAGCGCTTTGCTGGCCCTGGTGGCAGTGTTCGGCGCAGAGGTTGGCCGCGTTCGGATCGATCTGGTCACAACCAAGTGGCATGTCAGCCGGCTCAGCCGCAGAAGTGGTATCCGCGGCAGCGCTCAGCACCACTGTCCCCATGACGCCGGTCGCCGTGGACCCCATGCCCTTTAACCCCGGGCACGCATAGCTGGCCACCGCAAACTGCGCAAACAGCAAAATCCCGATCAGTAGGCGGCTGCTGGATCTGCTCAATGCGCGGGACAATCTCATGCCGCCAATTCTAGATGACGGTTGCGGACACTGGCGCTCGACTCCTGTGGCGTCTTTGGAGCTGAGTGCGGCCCGAAGTGAAGCCAGCCAGCGGCACGGCGGGCGGCGTAACACGCGCCCAAGCACGACGCCTCGCGGTGGAAAGCGCCCGACTGACCATTGCGTCGAACTTCAAACATACGCGTATCCGAGCGCGGCAATGTCGCGAACGTCCGTCTCCGTGTACGTCCATGGATCCATGACAGCGTCGGAGCCAGTCAACGGCGGATTCTGATGATTGCCTTGGGTGCTGTTGTACCACTGCCACCAGAGCCGATCGAGGTTGGCATGATGCAGCCAGAACACCGGATCGGCAGGCGAGACCGAGGCGTCCGACATCGTCCCGCCGACCCAGATGTGCACCATGCCGTGGATGCTGTTGATCGGCGCCGAGAACTGTCCATAGTTGGTTTTCGACAAGGCCGTCGAGGTCCCGGACACTATCGAGGCAAGCCCTCCGTCTGACCCGGGGGCCCGAATCACATTGATCGTCCGGGTAGGCGCATGAACACTCGGCAGGACGCCGGCCAGCCAGTCCGGGAAATGCTGCTCCTCCGGCCGCGTCCAGTCCCAGTACGGGACGCACACGTCGGGGTGGTAGTTGTGCAGCGCTTCTTCGAACAGGTACAGGAAGACGCGATGCCAGGGCAACAGGCGTGCACTCGTGTGCTGCATGTGCATCTCGCTGTGAATGTCGACGAGGTGTCCGAGCGTGCCATCGTTGTTGATCATGTTGAAGGCACACAGAAAGCGCGACCTCTCGACATCGGTGAGCGCGGCCTGGTCCTTGCGGTGACACAGCGGCGGGAACAGCCAATGCAGATCCTTGAAATTCGGTATCGCGCGAATGTCTGCCCGAACCATCTTCGCGAAGCTCATCGAGCGCGAGATCAGAGGCAGGTTGCGCACCAGAAGTGCGCTGCCCATGGATTCGGCTGGCATCTCATGCTTGTCTACCGCCGCTGTCTTGCCTGATTGCTTCGCCATGACGTTCTCCGTTGTGACGGCCGATGGGCCGATGTGAATGGGGTCTCCGTGCTGATCACTGCGAAATGGAGACTGCTTCGCTCCCGAATGCGAACCCGATCCGGCCACGCGCTACTTCTTCTTTGTTGATCTTTTCGTGCGTTGTCCGGCTTGCTTTGGCACCCGCGATGCCGTGCCACCGCGCGTGTGGCCGGGGAATGTGAGCTGCACGAGCGAAGCGCCGTCTGGCGCGTCGATGTCCATCCGATCGATGCCGCTGCCGATCAGTCGCAGGAGCTCGACTTGCCGCGGGCGGTCGTCGGCGACCACGCTGATCACTTGCTTGTCCTTCCCGCGTGCCTTGATGGTTGGCGGGCGCCCGAAGTGCGCAATCAGGATATCGACCTGATCCACCGGGCCCGGTAGCCGCAACTCGCACTTCCCGCTCAGCGCCAGACCACGAATGCCGTGCTGCTCGGAGACGCGCGCGTCGAAGGGCCGGTTGTCGGCGGTGACGATGCGAATGCCCGTCTTCGCGAACGGATCGTCGCACTCACCGAGCGCGTGAGCCGAGAGGTCGATCACCGTCTCTCGCGCGGCGACCAGTTCACGCTGCGCTTGCCACCAATGCGGAGGATCGATCGCGGCCTGCAGCACGCGCGGGTCCATGATGTGCAGATGATCAAGGAGGCCGCGCCTGCGCTTGAAATAGGTCATCGACGGGCCCGGTCGACCCACAAAGCACATTTCATTGAACCGGTGCTTGTGGATGAAATGCAGTGCTGCCACGGCGTTGCCGTGCCCGGGACCGAAGTCGAGCAACCAATGCGCACCCTCGGCAAGCTTCCACCGGCCTCCAACCTCGATCACTGCGAGATTGGCAGGGTCGAAAGCAATGCTGTCCTCGCCGGCGAGGCTCCCGCTCGGCGCCGTGCCGGCATCGGTGAGCCAATACATCATGGGTGTCACGTCGCCACAACTCGGGCGCCCCACGAAGCACATGGACGCGAGTTTGTAGTGCTTGATGATCTCGAGGATGCGGTCCGCTTCGGCCTTGATACCACCGGTGTCGATCAGCCAGTGGTTTCCCTCGACCACCTTCCAACGGCCGCCGAACTGCGCCACCGACAGGTTCGCGCGATTGAAGGCGATGCGATCTTCCGGAATCCATGGCGGAGCGATTTCGCTGACGCTGTTGCCGGAGATGCGCAGGCCGGTCCACTCGGTGTTGTCCCCGAAACAGTCCTCGCCCACGATGTGTTTGGCGTTCGTGGTCGACTGCAAGGTGTAGTCACCGTCGGGCACGGTGTCAATGACGATGTACTGGCACGGAAGCCCGCTGCTGTAGACGTCGGCCCAACCCGATGAGATCCCCTGGTCGGTATTGCAGTTCGCAAACCGCGCGCCTGCACTCGCGTTGGCCCCGATGCGTTCGATGTCGATCGCGCAGAACGCTTGCTTGTA
>JBDTQC010000214.1:0-6231 GCA_039932405.1 Ideonella sp. | reverse complement strand
GAACGCAGTCCCGATCTGGAATTGAAGACGCTGGATTCTATCTTCTGGGCGCTTGCGAATTGGAGCGCCATAACTCAGTTTCAGCGGGCCGACCGGTGAGATCCAGCTCAAACCGATACCCGCCGATGCGCGCAGGCTGGAGAACTGGATCTTGTCATCTTCGCCCCACACGTTGCCGATGTCTGTATAGGTGAACCAGCGCAGCGTTCGGTCATTCCCCGTACCTGGAATCGGAAGGTACAGTTCGGCGTTGATATTCAGCCGCTTGGATCCGCCCAGGTAGGCGCCAGTCACGTCAACCGGACCGAGCGAGCCTTGGTCGAATGCACGCACCGTTCCAAGTCCGCCACCATAGAAGTTCTTGAAGATCGGATAAGGGCGCCCGCCGAGCCCTTTGCCATAACCCAGCTCGGCATTCACGCCAAGCGTGAAGCGTCGACTGATCGGAAAATACTGCTGGACCTGGAAGTTGCTACGCAGATAACGCGTGTCGCCCAGCACGCCCCAATCCAGATTGACACGCGAATAGCGACCCGATGTCGGCACCAAGGCACTGTCGCGCTCATCACGTGCCCAACCGATGGTCAGCGGCACTGACGAACTGACCGAACCGAACAACTCCCGATACAGGAAATAATTGTTCGGCAGCGCGGTAGTGCCGCGAATTTCGGTGCGTTCGTAGCCGATGCCGAAGAACACCGTATCGAATTCGCTGAACGGCACGCCAAAGCGAACCGCCGCCCCAGGCGTCACCAGCGTGTATTCCTCGCCCTGGCTGTTCAGCGGCTTGACGGTTCGGTAGAAGACATCGATTGCACGCGACACGCCGTCGATCGTGAAATACGGGTCCACCGTGCTGACGACGATGGTTCGTTGCGATCTGCTGGTATTGAGTTCGATGCCGAGATAGTTGCCCGAACCGAAGATGTTCTCCTGCTTGATCGATGCCGTCAACGAGAGCTTGTCGGCGCTCGAAAATCCAGCGCCAAGCAGCAGGTTGCCGGTCGGCTTCTCCTTGATGGTCAAGGTCAGATCGACCTGATCCTGCGAACCTGGAACTTCATTGGTCTCGACGCTGACGTCACTGAAATAGCCGAGTCGATCGACGCGGTCGCGTGACAACTTGATCTTGCGTGCGTCGTACCAGGATGTCTCGAACTGGCGGAATTCACGGCGAACAACTTCGTCGCGGGTGCGACTGTTGCCGGCGATGTTGATGCGACGCACGTAGACACGCCGCTGCGGGTCAGATGCCAGCACCACGACAACACGGCCGGTCGCCCGATCGATTTCCGGACGCGAATCAACCCGCGCAAACGCGTAGCCGAAGCTGCCGAAGCGCTCGGTGAAGGCGCGCGTGGTTTCGGCAACCGCTTCGGCTCGGTAGGCCTCGCCCGGCTTGATCGTGACCAGGTTCTTGAACTCGTCCTCGCGGCCCAGGTATTCGCCTTCCAGGCGGACCGCGGTGACGGTATACGGTTGGCCTTCGGTGACGTTGATCGTGATCGAGATGTGCTGCTTGTCCGGAGAGATCGCCACCTGCGTCGAATCGACATTGAACTCGAGGTATCCGCGGTTCAGGTAGTAGGCACGCAGCGTCTCGAGATCGGCATTCAGCTTGGTACGCGAATAGCGGTTGGCCTTCGTGTACCAGTTGAGCCAGCCGCCGTCGTTGAGGTCGAACAAACCTTTCAAGGTGCTTTCGGAAAACACGCGGTTGCCAACGATCTGGATGTCGCTGATCGCTGCCGCTGCGCCCTCGGTGATCGTGAAGGTGACATTGACCCGATTGCGCTCCTGAGGCGTCACGGTGGTGACGACCTCGGCGCCGTACAAGCTGCGGGTCAGGTATTGACGCTTCAATTCCTGTTCGGCGCGATCGGCCAACGCCTTGTCGAACGGGAGGCCCTGGCCGATGCCGAAATCCTTCAAAGACTTGATCAGCACATCCTTGTCGAATTCCTTCAACCCGACGAAGTCGATGTTGGCAATCACCGAACGCTCGTCGACGATGACGACGACAACGCCTTCCTCGACTTCGATGCGCACATCCTTGAACAAGCCGGTCGCGAACAATGCTCGCAGCGCAGCCGCTCCTTTTTCGTCGGTGTAGGTATCACCGACTCGAAAGGGCAGCGACGCAAACACGGTTCCGGCATCGGTGCGCTGCAAGCCCTCGACCCGGATGTCCTTCAGCTGAAACGGATCGACCGCCCAGGCTGGCACGGCATACAAGGTCGCGGACAAGGCAACGGAAAGCGCCGTCAAGGCAAAACGGGTCAGTCGGGAGTGGACAGGCATGCGAGAAATCAGTGCAGGCCCAACAGGCGGGCCACATCGTTGTAAAGGGCCAGCGACATCATCATGAGCATGATCGCCACGCCGCCTCGTTGCAGCCGGTCAAGCCACAACTCGGAGACCGGCCGCCCTGTCACTGCTTCGAAAAGATAATATATCAGGTGGCCGCCGTCGAGCATCGGCAACGGCAACAGGTTCAACACACCCAGACTGATGCTGACGATTGCCAGGAAGCCGAGATAGTAGGCCAGACCCAGGCGCGCAGACTTGCCCGCATAGTCTGCGATCGTCAGCGGACCTGACAAGTTTTTCAGCGACGCCTCACCGATCACCATCCGGCCCATCATCTTCAGGGTCAGCGCCGACATGTCCCAGGTCCGCGCCGCGGCCGTCGACAGCCCATCGAACAAACCAAACTTCACCGTCACCATTTCAGCGGGCTTGCCGATGTACGCCTCGACCCGCCCGACCCGGCGCTGCTGATCCAGAATCGTCACCGGCGTGACTTGCAGCGTCAGCATCTGGCCGGCACGATCGACTCTCCAACTCATCGGCTTGGGTGCAGCGACGGCCCCTGTTCCGGCTCCCACATTGGCGCGAATGGTCTCGCGCAAGCTGGCGGCGTCGAGCACCGGCGCGCCGTCGACACTGAGCACCAGATCGCCGGAGCGCAAGCCCGCCTTGGCCGCAGGTCCGCCGGCACGAACCTCGCCAAGGACCGGTTCACTGTAAGTCTGGCCAAGGCCGATGCGCTGCATCAGTTGAGCATCGACCTCGCGGGCATCGAGGTTCGCAAGGTCAAGCGTCAGATTGCGAGCGCCGCGACCTGCCGCATCGGTGACCGACATCTGCAGGTTCTCGCCCTTCATCGCGGCCTGCGTCAGCTCCCAGCGCAAGTCGCTCATCGAACGCAATTCGCGCCACTCGATGCCATCGGAGGACACCTCGCGCGCCCAGTCTCCAGCGCGCACGCCGGCATTGGCCGCAACGCTCTGAGCCGGCGGTGCGGCAAGCACCGCCTTCGGCTCCTCGACTCCAATCCAATTCGCCGCCGCATAGAGCAGCACCGCCAACAGCAGATTGGCCACAGGACCGGCTGCCACCACGGCCGAGCGCTTCCAGAGCGACTTGCGATTGAATGCCATGCCGAGCTGCGAAGCAGGCACTTCGCCTTCGCGCTCGTCGAGCATGCGCACATAGCCGCCCAGCGGCAGCGCCGAGAGAACGAATTCGGTGCTGTCCGGGCTGGCCTGGCGACGCCAGATCACACGGCCAAAGCCGACCGAAAAGCGCAGCACCTTGACGCCACACGCCACGGCCACCCGATAGTGGCCATATTCGTGGACCACGATCAGCAGGCCGAGCGTGACGACGAATGCAAGCACGGTGACGATCATCGAGACAGTCTCCTGATGGTGGCGTGGGCGGCGGCGCGGCCTCGCGCATCCAGAGCGAGCAGGGCCTCGATGCTGTCGGCATCGCCGGCGGCGGGAACAACCTGCTCGATTGTCTCCCGGTTGACGGCGTGAATCCGGTCAAAGCCGATGCGGCCGTCGAGAAACGCAGCAACTGCCTCTTCGTTCGCGGCGTTCAGCACGGCGGTGCTGCCAGGCGGGGCGCGCAGCGCATCCCAGGCCAGAAAGAGACCCGGAAAACGATCGGCATCCGCTGGCTCGAAACTCAGCGCCGAGAGCCGTGAGAAATCGAGTTGCGCGGCGCCGCTTTCGATCCGCTCGGGGAACGCCAGGCCGAAAGCGATCGGCACCCGCATGTCCGGCGTGCCGAGTTGCGCCAGCACCGAGTGATCTCGGCAAACCACCATCGAATGGATGATGCTCTGCGGGTGAATCACGACCTCGACCTGTTCGGGCGTCAGATCAAACAACCACCGCGCCTCGATGACCTCGAGTGCCTTGTTCATCATGGTGGCCGAATCGACCGAGATCTTGCGACCCATCACCCAGTTCGGGTGCGCGCAGGCCTGGTCGGGGGTCACGTCGTGCAGGCTGGCCGGATCACGCTCGCGAAACGGGCCACCGGACGCGGTCAGCACGATGTGATGGATGCGATCGTTCCAGGTGCTGCGATCTTCCGGCAGGCACTGGAAGATCGCGGAGTGTTCGCTGTCGATCGGCAGCAGCGTCGCCCCGCCCTGCGCGACCGCCTGCATGAACATGGCTCCACCGACCACCAGGGCCTCCTTGTTGGCCAGCAACAGATGCTTGCCGGCGCGCGCCGCGGCCAGACAGGGTCGCAAGCCGGCGGCGCCGACGATGGCCGCCATCACGCTGTCGACCTGCGGGTGAGCGGCCAGCTCGCACAAGGCTTCCTCACCCGACATCACCTGCGTCGGGCAAGATTCGGCGGCCAGGCGCTCGCGCAGGCGACTGGCCAGCGCTGCGTCGGGCATCGCGGCAAATCGGGGCTTGAACCGCAGGCATTGCGCCACCAATTCGTCGACCCGGCTGTGCGCCGTCAAGGCAAATACCTCATACCGATCCGGGTGGCGGGCGACCACATCGAGGGTACTCGCGCCAACCGAGCCGGTCGAGCCGAGGATGCACAAGCTGCGTGTTGCGCGGGGGTTCAGGATAGTCATCAAGTGGATTGTTCGGCGCGTCGTCAGGCCTGTGCTCAGTGCGCCACGAAAGCAAGCGCCAACGGCAGCACCGGCAACAAGGCGTCGATCCGATCGAGCACGCCGCCATGCCCCGGCAGCAGGCCACTGCTGTCTTTTGCACCGGCGCTGCGCTTGACCAGCGATTCGACCAGATCGCCGACGACACTCATCGCCGCCAGGAAAACCACCGCCAACAGCATCGCGAGCGTACCCAGACGTTCGGCAACAAGGCTGAACCAGCTGGGATTGGCCGACAGCGCCGGCATCGAGCGATCGAGCAGTTGCCACACCAGTGCCAGCACCAAGGTCGCTGCCATGCCACTGTAGACACCGGCCCAGCTCTTGCCAGGGCTGATGGCTGGCGCAAGCTTGCGACGCCCAAACGCCCGGCCACCGAAATACGCAGCGATGTCGGCCATCCAGACGATGCACAGCAGCGACAAGATGAAATTGATGCCCAGCGCTCGAGCGCTGACCAGCGCAAGCCAGGCCGTCCAGAGCAGCAGCAGCCCGATCAGCAGGCGGCCGGCCGAGGCCATCCTTGGCCAACCGGCAACCCCCGCGCGGAGCACATAGACGCCACCCAGAACCCAGGCCGCCAGCGCGATCAACCAGACGATGGCAGGCACGCTGGCCGTCCAACCCGCAAACCAGGCGAGGCCGCAGCCTGCGGCCAACACAGCGCCGTAGCCAAGGGCGGCGCTTCCGGCCAGACCATTCAGGCGCGCCCATTCCCAACCGGCGGCGGCAACCATCGCCAGGGTCAGGGCGGTGAATGGCCAAGGCGACGAGGCGAACAGTGCCGGCAGCAGGACTGCCAGCATGATCAGGGCCGTGATGATGCGCTGCTTCAGCACGTTACGGACCCGCCTCGCCGACGTCTTCGGCATCCTTGACCATGCCGAATCGCCGGTCGCGTCGTGCGTACTCGGCCAGAGCGGCATCGAGTTCACCGGCATTGAAATCAGGCCAGAGACAGTCGGTGAAGATGAATTCGGAATACGCGGCCTGCCACAGCAGAAAGTTGCTGATCCGCACCTCGCCGCCTGTGCGGATGTACAGATCGGGATCGGGCGCGTAATTCAGCGCCATGTATTTGCCCAGCCGCGCCTCGCTGAGTTGATCGGCCGGCAGGCCATCCCGCAGCGCCTGTTGGCAGGCCTGCACGATGTCCCAGCGCCCACCGTAGTTGAACGCGACCGACAAGGTGATGCGCCGGTTGTTCACGGTGCGTTGCTCGGCATCGTTCCACGCTCCTCGCAGCTTGTCAGACAAATGCGAACGATCGCCGATGATGCGGATGCGCACCCCAT
>JBDTQC010000213.1:0-6272 GCA_039932405.1 Ideonella sp. | reverse complement strand
GCCTGCAAGGTCGGGATGATCGCGAAGTGATCGGAAACCTTGGCGTTGTCGAAGATCTTCTTGTTCGGCTTGACGTAACCATCCTTGAGGGCCTTGGCCGCATGCGGTGCCAACAGGCGCAACGGGCCTGGCATGTCTTCTTCGGCAATCATGCCCATCGTCTGCTTGACGACGCTGACATAGTCTTCCGGCAACGCACGGCTGTCGGTACGTGGATAGGTCAGAACCTTGTGCTTTTCGTACAGCGCCTGCGCCAGGCTGAGCGTGGTCTTGGCCGAAAAACCGAAACGTGAATTGGCCTCGCGCTGCAAGGTGGTCAGGTCGTACAGCGCAGGCGAGCTTTGCGTACTGGGCTTCGACTCTTCGCTGACACTGGCCGGCTGGCCACGCGTCGCGGTGGCGATTGCCTGCGCATCGGCCTCGTTCCACAGGCGGTCGGCGCGCTGCTCGGCATCGTCCGGGTTCTTCTTCCACGCTGGGTCGAACCATTTGCCTTCGTAGACACCGGCCTCGGCGGCAAAACTCGCCTTGATCTCCCAGTAGTCACGTGAGACGTGTCTGCGGATTTTTTCCTCGCGCTCGACCACGATCGACAGCGTGGGCGTCTGAACCCGACCGACCGTCGTCAGAAAGAAACCACCGTCGCGCGAATTGAACGCCGTCATCGCACGCGTGCCGTTGATGCCGACCAGCCAGTCGGCTTCGCTGCGGCTGCGCGCCGCGTCCGACAGACCTTGCAATTCCTCGTCGCTGCGCAACTTGTCGAAGCCGTCGCGGATCGCCTGCGGCGTCATGCTCTGCAACCACAGGCGCCGGATCGGCTTGTCGATGCTCTTCTTGTTGGTGCCGGCGTACTGGATGATCAGGCGGAAAATCAGCTCGCCTTCGCGGCCGGCGTCGCAGGCGTTGATCAATTGCGAAACGTCCTTGCGCTTGACCAGCTTGACGACCGCGTTCAAGCGCGATTTAGCCTTCTCGATCGGCGCCAGATCGAAATGCGGCGGAATCACCGGCAGATGCGCGAAGCTCCACTTGCCGCGCTTGACGTCGAATTCTTCCGGTGCCTTGATCTCGACCAGATGACCCACCGCACTCGTGACAAGGTGGGTCTCGTTCTCGAAAAAATCATCGTGCTTTTCGAACTTGCCGACCTGCGGCGTCAGGGCACGCACGATATCCTGGGCCACGCTGGGTTTCTCCGCAATGATCAGTGTCTTGCTCATGTTCTGCTTTTTGCCATTCGTTCGTGAAGTCCGCCATCCCGAATGCCGGGGAATCACGCCGACGATACAGGTTCATACAATCCATCCCTCGCGCAACGCTCTCGCGCACGCAGGCGCAGGCGCGCGCCCACCATTTCAATGTACCCAAAGATCACGATGAAGCAAGCGGATGCCGGCAAGCGATCGATCGGAAATCAGAAACGGCGCATCCAGATGCGGCGCAGCGCAGTGCACGGCAAGGGCGTCTACGCGCTCGTAGCAATCGAGCCGGAAGATCGCATCCTCGAGTACACCGGCGAGCTGATCAGCTGGCCCGAGGCGCTGCGCCGCCACCCGCACGACCCCAGCCAGCCCGATCACACCTTCTACTTCCACATCGACGACGAGAACGTGATCGACGGCGCCGTGGGAGGCAACCTGTCGCGCTGGATCAATCACGGCTGCGATCCGAATTGCGAGTCCGAAGTGGTCGACGGACGTGTCTTCATCAAGGCGGTGCGGCCCATCGCGCCCGGCGAAGAACTGTTCTACGACTACGGTCTGATCATCGACGAACCCTATACGCCGAAGCTGAAGAAGCAGTTTCTCTGCCGTTGCGGCGCCGAGACTTGTCGAGGCACCATGCTGGCCCCGAAGAGGCGCCGCCGCCGCGATGGCTG
Source organism: Ideonella sp. (assembly GCA_039932405.1). Classification (GTDB taxonomy): domain Bacteria; phylum Pseudomonadota; class Gammaproteobacteria; order Burkholderiales; family Burkholderiaceae_C; genus Ideonella_A. The sequence continues at coordinate 4,390 of JBDTQC010000213.1, read as the reverse complement.
ATACGCGGCTGCATTGGGGCGCCGAGGCGCTTTGGGCGCAGTTGCAAAGCCTTCTGCCCGGCATCAGCGTGGAAATTGCTGCCAGCCTGCCATCGACCAACAGTACGCTGCTCGAACGCGCACGTGCCGGGTCTGGTTCGTCCGGTGCAGCAGCTGCAACCGCTTCCGACGCCTTGGTGCGCCGCAGTGTCGAAAGTGGAGCCTTCGGCCGCCGCGCGGTCGATTGGCAGCCTTGCCTGCTGGTGGCCGAGCAGCAGACCGCCGGCCGCGGTCGGCTCGGGCGCGAGTGGTTTGCCGAGCCGCTGGCGTCGCTGACCTTTTCGCTCGCGATGCCATTGGCGCCCGTCGATTGGTCGGGCCTGTCGCTGGTTGTCGGTGTGGTGCTGGCAGAAGCGCTCGACCCGCTGGTCGACGGCGGCGCGCCGAAGATCGGCATCAAGTGGCCCAACGATCTGTGGTTGCTCGATGCCGACAGTGAACACGGGCCGGGCCGCAAACTCGGTGGCATCCTGATCGAGACCTTGTCGTCCGGCGTCAAGCGGCTGGCAGTGACCGGCATTGGCATCAACATTTCCCGACCGCCGCCGCTGCGCACCTTCAAGGCCAGCAGCGGTTTCGCGTGCCTGCAGGAAATCGAACCAAGCGCCAATGCGCCAGACACCCTGGCCAGGGTCGCGCTGCCGCTGGTGCAGGGCATGCAGGATTTCGAGCGTGCCGGCTTTGCCCATTTTGCCAGCCGCTTCGCCATGCGCGACCTGCTGCTTGACCGAGTCGTGACGACCACCCATGCCGATGCAGCCACGGGCATCGCGCGCGGCGTTGCTTTCGACGGCAGCCTGATCGTCGAGACATCGCGCGGGCGAATCAGCCTGCACAGCGGCGAGGTCAGCGTGCGACCCCGACCGGAGGCTGCATGCTGAGACTGCTGGCGGTCGCGCTGCTGGCTGCCAACCTGCTTTATTTCGGCTGGTCGCTGGGTTGGCTGGATCGCGTGGTAGGCATCCGTGCAGTGGGAGATCGCGAGCCAGAGCGGCTGGCACGTCAGGTCCGGCCCGAACTGGTCGAATTGGAGAGCGCTGCATCGGCAGCCCATGGGTCCGCCGAATCAGCCGGCGCCGCCCAACCGGTAGCTGCCGCATCCGCTGCGAGCATCGCGCCGGCATCCCCAGCAAGCGCATCGCCGGTCAGCGTCGCGGCCGTGGCCAAGGCTGCGCCTGCTGCTAGCGAGGCGGCGGCGCGATCGAATGGCAGCAATGCGTTGTGTCTCGAAGCCGGTCCGTTCGCTGCTGCCGATCTGCCGGCAGCCGAAAAGATGCTGCAGGCCGCCGCACCGGAAGGCGTCTGGACCCGCAGGCGCATAGACGGCAATGGTGAATGGTTGGTCTACATGGGTCCGTATCCGGATGGCGCCTGGCTCGAGCGCAAGAAGGGCGAGTTGTCGCGGATCCGCGGCGGCCTGCCGTACGAGGTGCTGAATGCACCCGCCGCGCTGGCACGCGGCATCTCGCTCGGCCGCTTTGCTTCGCAGGCGACCGCCGAACAGCGACTTGAACAACTCCGTCAACGCGGCATCCGCACCGCTCGGATCGTCAAATCAGGGAATGGACCCGATACCACGATGCTGCGCGTCGGCAAGGCCGACAGCGCCGCCGCAGCACGGCTGGAGAAGTTGAAGTGGCCTTCCGGCAAGGCCGGCGTCACGCCCTGTCCGAAAACGCCTTGATCAGCGACCAGGCGGAACGGCAGATCGCTTCGCCGCTCGCCTGACAGCCAGCGCCGCGACAAACAACGCCATCACCCAGGGCAAGTCGAACGAGCCACCGCCACCGCTCTGTGGCTCGGGCGTCGGAGTTGGCGTGGGGGTTGGCGTGGGGGTCGGTGTTGGAGTGGGCGTCGGTACCGTCAATGCGACCGCTGCGCGGACCGCTGCAGCGACATCGAGCATGCCGGCCCCACAAGTCGATGTGGTGCAGTAGCACTGCAGTTGATCGATCGGCTGACCATTCGCACCGAATTGCGGAGGCAGGCACTGGCCAACCACGGTGCCGTCGCCATTGTCGCCACCGGTCGTCGGGAACGGTTGTGCGCTCTGTTTCAGCAGGGTCCGGATCTCGCTCGGTGTCGAACCGGGCCGCACCGACATCAACAAGCCCACCGCCCCGGAAACCAGGGGCGCTGAAAAACTGGTCCCGACGGAAATCTGGAAGCTGTCGGAAAACACCGAACTGTTCGGAATGGCCGCCTGCGTGCCGGCATTGCGCGCTGTCAGGATCGGATATTGGCAAGCGGCGCCAGGCTGAATATCGACGCAATTGCCGGCTGGCGCACTCAGCGCGATCTGCGGCCCGATATCGGAAAAGCCGACCTTGGTGCCGACATGGCGCAAGCCGGCGACAGCAATCACACCGCTGCAGTTGGCTGGTTCGCTGACCGCGTGGCCGGCCGAATTGCCGGCTGATGCCACCACCACCACGCCGAGCGCATTCACTTCTGCCAAGGCGTCGCTATAAACCGAGGAGCAAGTGCCTGTGCCACCCAGGCTCAGGTTGATGACCTTGGCCGGATTGGGATTGTCCGGCACGCCTGGAACATTCAAGCCGGCGGACCATCGCATCGCTGCGATGATGTCGGAATCGAATCCCCCACACTTGCCAAGCACCCGAACCGGCAACAACAACACGCCGCGGCCGACGCTTGCCATGCCGAAGCCGTTGTCGCTGGTGGCTGAAATCAGCGCAGCCACCTCGGTCCCGTGCCAGCTGCTGTTGCTGACCCCGCAGCCGGGAAACGCCCCGCCCGAGGCATTTTCGGCGGCGGTGATCCAGTCGCCCGGGTCGCTGGCATCGGCGTCGCGGCCGTTGCCGTCGTTCGCCGTGTTGGCATCGCTGATGAAATCGTAGCCGGGCAGCACATTGCCGCCCTGACCCACCGGCAGCAAGTCGCCGTGGTCGAAGCGCACGCCGGTGTCGAGCACCGCAACCACGACGCTCGGGCGGCCCAGACTCACATCCCACGCAGCCTCGGCATTGATTGCGGCAGGCGTGGCGGCCGACGGCGGGCGCAGATACCACTGGCCAGCCGCCGGGCCGGTGCTGCTACCGGCCAGGTAAAGCGGATCGTTCGGAATCGCCTGGAAGCGCCGACGCCGATCGACCACCGCGTACTCGACATCGGGCTGACCCGCCAACCGGGCCGCCAATTCCTCCGATGCCATGCCGCTGGCCCGGATCACCTGGCTTTGCTCGCTCAGACTGGCAAGTGCGCTCAGGCCGAGGCCGAGGCGCGTTCCCAACGCCTGCGCGCGCGCGGGCGCAGGATCTCGCCCGGCACTCAAAGCCCGCATGCGCGACATCTCGGAGCCCGCCTTGAACTTGACGATCACGCGTGCTTCGTCTGGTGCCCCGCCTGCAACAGCCCAAGGGGACATGACAAGGCAAGTCAGCAGCCACAAGGCGATCAAGCCGACACGGCGCAGACAAAGCGATTCTGGAGACATGGAAAACCTTCTCTATTGCGGGTTTGGTGCAAGCAGCCCAGCACCGTGAATGCGACGGCGGCCATCAGGTTCCAACTCGATCACCTGCGCGTGGGCACGCAGGCGACGCTCCGCGTCGGCGCAAGCCGGACCACTTGGGCAAGCGAACACCACAGCGGCAGTCCGGTGGCTGACCGTCGCCGCCAGACGCACCGGAACGCGGGCGATGCGGCTCAGTTCAGCTTCCAACGCCGAGCGGGCGCCGCCCTCCGGCGGCAAATCCTGAAACCAGGTCAACACCATCTGCTGCGAGACGGTACCGGCTTGTGGCGGGATGGCGCTGACAGGCGTCGCGGAGCAGCCCGCCATGGTCAGGGCGACGATGCCGAGCAGAGGCGATGCAAGGGCTGACATGCGCCAGTGTAGGTGCGGCTACGCCCGGACGCAGCGCGAAGGCTAGGGAAAGCTTCCGACGGATCGTAAAGCTTTGTGTCGCGGCGCCCCGTCAGTTTGAGACCACGCGCACCATCTCCAGGCACTTGTTCGAATAGCCCCACTCGTTGTCGTACCAGCTCACCACCTTGATGAAGGTGCTGTCCAGCGCCATGCCGGCGTCGGCATCGAATACCGAGGTGCGCGTCTCGCCGCGGAAGTCGGTGGCCACCACCTTTTCATCGGTGTAACCGAGTACACCTTTCAGCGCGCCTTCACTCTGTGCCTTCATCTCGGCGCAGATCTCGGCGTAGGTGGCGGGGCTCTCCAGCTCACAGGTCAGGTCGACCACCGACACGTCGGAGGTCGGCACGCGGAAGCTCATGCCGGTCAGCTTCTTGTTCAGCGACGGGATCACCACACCGACCGCCTTGGCCGCACCGGTCGACGACGGGATGATGTTTTCCAGGATGCCGCGACCAC
>JBDTQC010000212.1:0-6272 GCA_039932405.1 Ideonella sp. | reverse complement strand
TTGATGCCAAGCTGAGACCGGCCCAGGGCGCTCACGATGCCGGCCGTGACCGTCTGACCGACACCGAAGGGATTGCCGATGGCCAGCACCACATCGCCGACCTGCAGCGCGTCGGCATCGCCGAAGGTGATCACCGGCAGGCGATCGAGATCGATCTTCAGCACCGCGACGTCCGTTTCCGGATCGCTGCCGACCAGCTTGGCAGTGGCACGTCGGCCGTCACTCAGCGAAACCTCGATGTCATCGGCATTCTCGATCACATGGTTGTTCGTCAGCAGATAGCCGTCGGGCGAAACGATCACACCCGAACCCAGGCCGACCTGTGCTTGTTGTCGCCCCTGGTCGCCGAAGAAGAAGTTGAGCCAGGGGTCGTTGCTCGGTGCGGCTTGGCGGCCGGATTGACTGGCGGTGATGCTGACCACCGCCGGGGTAGCGAGCTTGGCGGCCGAGCTGTAGCTTCCAACCACTGCGGTGCCCGGCTTGAGATCGGATTTCGGCGCAGTCATGACCGATACGACGGTTGGCATGCCGCTGGCGCCGTTGTGCCCGAGCCAGTCGGGCTTCAGCGTTGCCAGGACGAACAGCACGGCCAGGCTGACGGTTACTGCTTGAGAAAAAATCAGCCAGGTCTTGCGCATGTACAGTTCTTCCAATGGCCCACCGCAGCGAACTCGAAACCTTCTTGAACGGCCTGCCGGATGTGGGACGCTTCTGCGATTATGGGCCGAACGGGTTGCAAGTTGAGGGCAAACCCGAGGTTTGCAAGATCGTATCGGGCGTCACTTCGAGCCTTGTGCTGATCGAGATCGACAACCCCGCATGAATCATCAGACGACCACCATCGCAACGCCTGGGCTGCCGATCGCAGTGACGATGGGCGATGCCTGCGGCATCGGCCCGGAAATTGTTGCCAAGCTGTTTCGCCAGATCGGGCCTGCAGGCGGATTTGTGATTGGCGATGTTGGTGTGATGCGGCGTGCGGCACAGTTGACCGGTGGCATGTTGCCCATAGTCGTGATCGCCAGCCCCGCCGAACTGGCTGGCCTTCCGCCCGACTGCCTGCCGGTGCTGCCGTGTGCCGGTCTGCCGCCTGACCTGTTGCAGGCGCCGCTCGGAACCGTCGATGCACGGGCCGGCGCGGCTGCTGCTGCTTGCATCGAAGCGGCCGCCCACCTGGCCATGGACGGTCAGATTGCCGCCATCGTCACCGCGCCTATCCACAAGGAAGCATTGGCGCTGGCCGGCGTCGATTTTCCCGGCCACACCGAGTTGCTGCAAAGCCTGGCCGCCCGCGGAGGGCCCTTGCCGGCGGTGCGGATGATGCTTGCCAATGACGAGTTGCGCTGCGTGCTGGTGACCATTCACATGTCGCTGCGCCAGGCCATCGATGCATTGAGCGTGCCGCTGATTCTCGACACCCTGCGGATCACGCACCGCAGCGCAGCGGCCTGGGGGCTGCGGTCACCGCGGATTGCTGTGGCCGGGCTGAATCCGCACGCTGGCGAAGGGGGCTTGTTCGGCGATGAAGAAATCCGCCTGATTGCGCCGGCGATTGCCGCCGCACGCGCCGAAGGCATCGATGCCACTGGCCCGTTTGCCCCGGATACCGTCTTCATGCGGGCACGCAATGCGCCGGCCCACCCAGGCGAGTTCGACGTCGTCGTTGCGATGACGCACGACCATGGACTGATACCGGTCAAATACCTGGGCGTGGAGCATGGCGTGAACGCGACGCTGGGCCTGCCGTTCGTTCGCACCAGTCCGGATCACGGCACGGCATTCGACCTGGCGGGCAGCGGTCGGGCCGACATGGCCAGCCTGGGCGCCGCCTGGCACATGGCCCAGCGGCTGATTGCCGCTGGGGCCGATTGATGCCTATTTGCGCAGCGAGTCTCGAATTTCGCGCAGCAACACGATGTCTTCAGCCGGAGCCGCTGGTGGTGCAGGCGGAGCCGGCGGTTCTTCACGCTGCAGGCGATTGATCTGCTTGACCATCATGAAGATGATGAACGCGAGGATGATGAAATTGACCGCCACGGTGATGAAGTTGCCGTAGGCGAGCAGCGGCACACCGGCCTTGGTCAGCCCCTCGTAGGTCATCGGGCCCGTATACCCTGCCGGTGGCGCAGCCAGCATGATGAAGAAATTTGAAAAGTCGAGGCCGCCGAAGATGCGGCCAACCACCGGCATGATCAGATCCTTCACGACCGAGTCGACGATCTTGCCGAACGCCGCGCCAATGATCACGCCGACCGCGAGATCGACCACGTTGCCCTTCATCGCGAAGGCCTTGAATTCCGCTGCCATTCCCATTTGCTTTTTCCTCGAGGATGTGAGTGGTCGCGGACCCTTTGACACTGTCCGCGAGCTGACCGATTTTTCCGGCTGGCGCACATTAGCTGCCCGCGCCGGTGCAGTCAATCGGGCATCGCAGGTATCGCAGCGGCTCAGGCCGGCCGGTGCTTGCGGTGTCGGATAGAATCACGGGTTGTCCCGGACGAGAAGTCATTTTCGAGGTTCTTTCATGAGCGAGCGGCAGGTCGATAACAGCAAGAGAACTTGGTTGATTGCGTCGGGTTGCGCTGGCGTGGTGGGTGGCGCAGCAGTGGCCGTGCCGTTTGTCAGCAGTTTCGAGCCTTCGGAACGTGCACGCGCCGCGGGCGCACCGGTCGAGGTCGATATCGGCGCGATCAAACCCGGCGAGATGCTGACCGTCGAGTGGCGTGGCAAGCCGGTCTGGATCGTTCGGCGCACACCTGAAGAGTTGGCGGCGCTGAAAACCATCGACGGCCTGCTTGCTGATCCGGAATCGAAGCGCAAGCCCGACGAATTCACGCCCGAATACGCGCGCAACGAATACCGGTCGATCAAGCCTGAATACCTGGTTGCAGTGGGCATCTGCACCCACCTGGGCTGCTCGCCGTCGCCGCGCTTCACGCCCGGAGCACAGCCTTCATTGCCTGACACCTGGGTGGGTGGTTTCTTGTGCGCCTGCCATGGGTCGACCTTCGATCTGGCCGGCCGGGTGTTCAAGAACAAGCCTGCGCCCGACAACCTGCAGATTCCTCCGCATACCTACTTGACCGCCACCAGGCTGCTGATCGGCGAGGACAAGAAGGCTTGATGCCGCAACGACGCTTCACCGCAGTTGGCTAACCCAGCAGATCGCACACCATGGCAGAAATGAAAGTTGCACCGCCCGACGCGCCGATGGGCGAGAAGTTGATGACCTGGGTGGACAACCGCTTCCCGGCGTCGAAGCTCTACAAGGAGCACCTGTCCGAGTACTACGCGCCGAAGAATTTCAACTTCTGGTACTTCTTCGGTTCACTGGCGATGCTGGTGCTGGTGATCCAGATCGTCACCGGCATTTTCCTGGTGATGCACTACAAGCCCGACGCGGCGACTGCCTTTGCATCGGTCGAGTACATCATGCGCGACGTGCCATGGGGCTGGCTGATCCGCTACATGCACTCGACCGGCGCCTCGGCCTTTTTCGTCGTCGTCTATCTGCACATGTTCCGCGGTCTCATCTACGGCAGCTACCGCAAGCCGCGCGAGCTCATCTGGATATTCGGCTGTGCGATTTTCCTGTGCCTGATGGCCGAAGCCTTCATGGGTTATCTGCTGCCTTGGGGCCAGATGAGCTACTGGGGTGCACAGGTGATCGTCAACCTGTTTTCGGCGATTCCGCTGATCGGGCCTGACCTGGCGCTGCTGATCCGCGGCGACTACGTGGTCGGCGATGCCACGCTCAATCGTTTCTTCTCGTTCCACGTGATTGCGGTGCCACTGGTTCTGCTCGGCTTGGTGGTGGCTCACCTGATTGCGTTGCACGAAGTGGGATCCAACAACCCCGACGGCGTCGAGATCAAGGCCAAGAAAGATGCTGCTGGCCGCCCGCTTGACGGCATTCCCTTCCATCCCTATTACACCGTCCACGACATCCTCGGGGTCAGCGTGTTCCTGATGGTTTTCAGCGCGATCATCTTCTTCGCGCCTGAACTGGGTGGCTACTTCCTCGAGTACAACAACTTCATCCCTGCCGATCCGCTGAAGACGCCGCTGCACATTGCGCCGGTGTGGTACTTCACGCCGTTCTATTCGATGCTGCGCGCCATCACCAGCGAGATGATGTATGCGCTGATCGCGTGCGTGGCTGGCGGCACCTTGTTCTTCGTGCTCAAGGGCAGGCTCAGCATGATCATGAAGGCGCTGGTCGCTGGCGCTGGCGTGGTCGTCGTGCTGGCAATGTTCGCGATCGATGCCAAGTTCTGGGGTGTCGTGGTGATGGGCGGTGCGGTCATCATCCTGTTCTTCCTGCCCTGGCTCGACCACAGCCCTGTCAAGTCGATCCGCTATCGGCCGAATTGGCACAAATACGTCTATGGCGTCTTCGTTTTCGTTTTTCTGGTGCTGGGCTATCTGGGCGTGCAACCGCCCTCGCCAACCGGCGAGCGAATCTCGCAGATCGGTACTCTGATCTATTTCGGCTTCTTCCTTCTGATGCCTTGGTGGAGCCGCCTTGGGGAGTTCAAGCCTGTTCCCGAGCGGGTTACCTTCGCTGCCCATTGAGCGAGTACCAGATGCACCGATTCGAAGCGGTATCGCCGTCGACCATCATGAAAAAACTGATTTTTGCGCTGCTGGGGTTGGTATTGACCCTGAGTCTGGTCGGCCCTGCGTCGGCATCCTCCGAAGGGATTGCCTGGGACAAGTTTCCGGTCGAAAAGGTGACCGACAACGCGGCCTTGCAAAGTGGCGCCAAGCTGTTCGTCAACTACTGTCTGAATTGCCATAACGCTTCCTACATGCGCTACAACCGCATGCGCGACATCGGCCTGACCGAAGAGCAGATCAAGAAAAACCTGATGTTCGCGACCGACAAGGTCGGAGACACGATGCATGTGTCGATCGATCCGCGTCAAGCCAAGGAATGGTTCGGCGGTGTGCCACCCGATCTGACGGTGATGGCTCGCTCGCGTTCGTCGCTGGGGCAGGGCACGGGTGCAGACTACCTCTACACCTATCTGCGCAGCTATTACCGCGACGAGACCAAACCGACGGGCTGGAATAACCTGGCGTTTCCGAATGTCGGCATGCCCCATGTGTTGTGGGAGCTGCAAGGGCAGCGTGCCGCCAAGTTCGCAGAAGTGAAAGATCCGCACGACCCCGCGGTCACGGTCCACAAGTTTGTCGGCTTCGAGCAGCTGACCCCTGGCCGGCTCTCGCCAATCGAATACGACGAGGCGGTTGCAGACCTGGTGGCCTATCTGCAATGGATGAGCGAGCCGGTTCAAAACCAGCGCGTCCGACTTGGCGTGTGGGTGCTGATTTTTCTGACGCTTTTCACCGTCATTGCGTGGCGACTGAATGCCGCCTATTGGAAAGATGTGAAGTAGCCGATCTGTTGCCCAGCCCGGCATTCGCCGGGTCAGTCGGCGCAGTGGGTGGCCTTTGCGGGCGCCCACTGCGTTTTGCCTTATCGATCGCCTTTGCGTCGTCCTGTTTTTTTGTCTTGAGGGAATCTCCGCCATGATGGTGCTTTATTCTGGAACCACCTGCCCGTACTCGCACCGTTGCCGATTTGTCCTGTTCGAGAAGGGCATGGATTTCGAGATCCGCGATGTCGATCTGTTCGCCAAACCGGAAGACATCGCACTGATGAATCCGTACAACGAGGTGCCCATCCTCGTCGAGCGCGACCTGATCCTGTACGAATCACACATCATCAACGAATACATCGACGAGCGCTTTCCACATCCGCAGTTGATGCCCGGCGATCCGGTGGCGCGGGCGCGTGTGCGCCTGTTCCTGCTCAATTTCGAGAAGGAGCTGTTTGCGCATGTCAACATGCTCGAGTCGCGCGGCATCAAGCCCAACGACAAGCAACTCGACAAGGCCCGTTCACAGATCCGCGACCGTCTGACCCAGCTGGCGCCGATCTTCCTGAAAAACAAATATATGCTCGGCGATGATTTCTCGATGCTCGACGTCGCGATCGCACCGCTGCTGTGGCGCCTCGACTATTACGGCATCGACATGTCCAAGAATGCCGTTCCGTTGCTTCGTTATGCCGAGCGCATCTTCTCGCGTCCGGCCTATATCGAGGCACTGACGCCATCCGAGAAGGTGATGCGCAAATAAGGTCAAGCTGATGTTGAATGCCCCACCTCCGCCTCCGCCAGCGACGCCTGCAGGCAGTGGTACGTCGACGCGGCCGTACCTGATCCGCGCGTTGCACGACTGGTGCACCGACAACGGCTTCACGC
>JBDTQC010000211.1:0-6274 GCA_039932405.1 Ideonella sp. | reverse complement strand
CCAGCGCGAAGCGGCGCGTCTTCGGCAAGGTCGGCATCGACATGATCGCCGGCCCGAGCGAGATTCTGGTGCTGGCTGACGGCAGCACGCCGGCCGACTGGGTTGCGATGGACTTGTTCAGCCAGGCCGAACACGACGAATTGGCGCAGAGCATCCTGTTGTGTCCGGACGCGGCCTATCTCGACGAGGTGTGCTCGGCGATGGCCCGCATGCTGCCGCAGATGCCGCGATCGGCCGTTATCCGGGCGTCGCTCGAGGGCCGCGGCGCGCTGATCCTGACCCGCTCGATGGAGGAAGCCTGCGCCATCAGCAACCGAATCGCCCCGGAACACCTCGAGGTGTCGTCGCGCGATCCGCATCGTTGGGAGCCTTTGCTGCGGCACGCCGGCGCGATTTTCCTCGGTGCCTTCACCAGTGAAAGCCTCGGCGACTATTGCGCCGGCCCTAACCATGTGTTGCCGACCTCCGGAACCGCCCGCTTTTCATCGCCGTTGGGCGTCTACGATTTTCAGAAGCGCAGCAGCCTGATCGAGGTGAGCCAGGCCGGCGCGCAAAAACTCGGCCGAGTTGCTTCGGTGCTGGCGCACGGCGAAGGTCTGCAAGCCCACGCCCGCGCAGCCGAAATGCGGCTCGAACCCTGATCCACCGAGAATTGAATCCAACCCGCCGAGTCTCGCCATGAACAGCCCGCTTGCCGACCGCATGTCCCGCTATCTCCGCGCCGATGTCCAGGGCATGCACGCGTATGCGGTGCAGCCGAGCGTTGGCATGGTGAAGGTCGACACGATGGAAAATCCGTTCGGCTTGCCGGCCGACCTGCGGCGACAGCTTGGCGAGCGGCTTGGCGAAGTGGCGCTGAACCGCTACCCGGCCGAACGCGGCGACGTGCTGCGGGCCGAGCTGGCACGCCATGCGCGCATGCCCGAAGGCAACGACATCATGCTCGGCAATGGCTCCGACGAGCTGATCAGCCTGTTGACGCTGGCGTGTGCAGGCCAGATCGGCGGTGGCGCCGCGCATCCGATTCTTGCGCCGGTGCCGGGTTTCGTGATGTACGAGATGAGCGCTCGCCTGCAGGGGCTGCCATTCGTAGGTGTGCCGTTGAGCGCCGATTTCGAGCTCGACGGCGCGGCGATGTTGGCCGCCATTGCGCGCCATCAACCCGCGCTGGTCTATCTGGCCTACCCCAACAACCCGACCGCCAATTTGTGGGACGACTCGGTGATCGACGCGATCATCGATGCGGCTCCGGGTCTGGTCGTCATCGACGAGGCCTATCAGCCATTTGCGGCGCGTGACTCGCGTGACCGGCTGATCCGCCATGACCATGTGCTGCTGATGCGCACGATGAGCAAGTTCGGTCTGGCCGGCGTACGCATCGGCTATCTGATCGGCCGCACACCACTGATTGCGCAACTCGACAAGCTGCGCCCGCCGTTCAATATCAGCGTGCTCAATTGCGAGGCTGCATTGTTCGCGCTCGAACACGCCGACGAATATGCCCGACAGGCACAGCTGATCCGCGCAGAACGCGGTCGCCTCGCCGCTGCGCTCGGCGAGCATGCCGGTATCCGGGTTTTTGCCAGCGAAGCCAACATGCTGCTGGTGCGGGTGCCCGATGCAGCGCGCATGTTCAACGCGATGAAAGCGCGCCAGGTGCTGGTCAAGAATGTCTCGCCGATGCACCCTTTGCTGGCCGACTGCTTGCGCATCACGGTGGGCACGCCCGAGGAGAACCGCTTGATCTTGGCCGCGTTTGGCGCGGCATTGCAGGAAATCAGACCATGAGTGAGCCAGGCTCCCGCAGCGCCGATATCCGGCGCGATACCAAGGAAACCCAGATTCGCGTCCAGTTGAACCTGGACGGCACCGGCGCCGGGCGCTTCGCCACCGGCATCGGCTTTTTCGACCACATGCTGGATCAGATCGCGCGCCACGGGCTGATCGATCTGGACATCGAAGCCAATGGTGATCTGCACATCGACGGCCACCATACGGTCGAGGATGTGGGCATCACGCTGGGACAGGCGATGGCGCAGGCGGTCGGCGACAAGAAAGGATTGCGCCGCTACGGCCACGCCTATGTGCCGCTGGATGAAGCGCTGTCGCGGGTGGTCGTCGATTTCTCCGGCCGGCCCGGCCTGCACATGCGTGTCGACTTCAAGAGCGGCATGATCGGTGGCCTCGATACGCAGCTGGTCTACGAATTTTTTCAGGGCTTCGTCAATCATGCCGGTGTCAGCCTGCACATCGACAACCTGTTCGGCGACAACGCGCACCACCAGTGCGAAACGATCTTCAAGGCCTTCGCGCGGGCGCTGCGCATGGCGCTCGAAATCGATCCACGCGCGGCCGACGTGATCCCTTCCACCAAAGGCAGCTTGTGACGCTTGTGCCCCCCCCCCGTAGCGCCTGCGGCGCACCCCCCCAGGGGGGCGGCGCCAGTGGACCGGCAAAGCCGGATCCACGGCGGCTGCTTGATCACTGCGATGCGATTTGTCGAGCATGACGCGCACGGTTGCAGTGGTCGATTACGGCATGGGCAACCTGCGCTCGGTCTCGCAGGCGGTGCGGCATGTCGCGCACGGCAGCGGGTTCGATGTGATCGTCACCTCACAGCCCGAAGAAGTGCGCGCCGCCGAGCGGGTGGTTCTGCCGGGTCAGGGGGCGATGCCAGATTGCATGCGTGAGCTGGCGCAATCGGGCCTGCGCGATGCTGTGCTGGAGGCAGCGGCCAGCAAACCGCTGATGGGCGTGTGCGTTGGCATGCAGATGCTGCTGTCACGCAGCGAAGAAGGCCCCACCGACGGCCTCGGGCTGATCGACGGCGCGGTGTTGCGCTTTCGACTGGAAGGGCAATTGCAACCCGATGGCAGTCGTTACAAGGTTCCGCAGATGGGCTGGAACCAGGTGCTTCAGGTCCGACCGCACCCGATCTGGGCGGGCGTGCCGGACGCCGCGTGGTTCTATTTCGTGCACAGCTTCTACGCCCGGCCGTCTGACCCGCACCACAGTGCTGGTGAAACCGAGTATGGACAGCGCTTTACCTGCGCGCTTGCGCGGGATAACATTTTCGCGACCCAGTTTCATCCGGAGAAAAGCGCCGACCACGGCCTGGCGCTGTATCGCAACTTCCTTCACTGGAATCCCTGAGACGTACTTCGCAATCAAGACGTTCAAGCGGCGGCACCTCCAGCGTGCCGCAGCTCCTCCGGTCGATCCAAACCATTTCTCCCTTCCCCCCACCAGCTCCGACAGGCCATGCTGCTGATACCTGCTATCGACCTCAAAGACGGCAAATGCGTTCGCCTCAAACAAGGCGACATGAACGATTCGACCGCATTTGGCGATGATCCGGCCGCGATGGCGCGTCGCTGGCTCGATGCCGGTGCGCGGCGCCTGCATCTGGTCGATCTGAACGGGGCATTTGCCGGCAAACCGGTCAACGAGCCAGCGATCAAGGCCATCCTCGCCGAGGTCGGCGACGAGATCCCGGTGCAGCTCGGCGGCGGAATCCGCGATCTCGACACCATCGAACGTTATCTCGACGATGGCCTGAGTTTCATCATCATCGGCACCGCCGCCGTGAAGAACCCGGGTTTTCTGCGTGACGCCTGCAGTGCTTTCGGCGGGCACATCATCGTCGGCCTCGATGCGAAAGATGGCAAGGTGGCAACCGACGGCTGGAGCAAGCTGACCGGCCACGAGGTGGTCGATCTGGCCCAGAAGTTCCAAGACTACGGTGTGGAGGCCGTGATCTATACCGACATCGGCCGCGACGGCATGTTGAGCGGCATCAACATCGAGGCGACCGTCAAGCTGGCGCAGGCATTGACGATCCCGGTGGTCGCTTCGGGCGGCTTGAGAGGCATGCCGGACATCGAGCAGCTCTGCGCAGTCGAGGATCAAGGCATCATGGGCGTGATCTGCGGGCGTGCCATCTACACCGGTGACCTCGATTTTGCTGCCGCCCAGCTGCGCGCCGACTCGCTCGGTATTACCTGAAGGCGCGTCGCATGCTGGCCAAACGAATCATTCCCTGTCTTGACGTGACTGGCGGGCGGGTCGTCAAGGGCGTCAATTTCGTCGAGTTGCGCGATGCCGGCGACCCGGTCGAGATTGCCGCGCGCTACAACGACCAAGGCGCGGATGAACTGACCTTCCTCGATATCACGGCCACCAGCGACGAGCGAGATGTCATCCTGCACATCATCGAAGCGGTTGCGTCCCAGGTCTTCATTCCATTGACGGTGGGCGGCGGCGTGCGCAGGGTGGCCGATGTTCGACGTCTGCTGAACGCCGGCGCCGACAAGGTCAGCTTCAATTCTGCCGCGGTTGCCAACCCGTCGACGATTCGTGAGGCGTCCAACAAATATGGCGCGCAATGCATCGTCGTTGCCATCGATGCCAAGCGGCGCCATGGCGCCGAGCTCGCCGAGCGCGGCGTTGGCTGGGATGTCTACACCCATGGCGGACGCAAGAATGCGGGGCTGGATGCGGTGGTCTGGGCCCAGCGCATGGTGAGCGAAGGCGCGGGCGAGATTCTGCTGACCAGCATGGACCGCGATGGCACCAAAAGCGGTTTCGATCTCGAGCTGACCCGTGCGGTCAGCGACGCGGTGACGGTACCGGTGATAGCGTCCGGCGGTGTCGGCGCGCTCGAACACCTCAGCGATGGCATCAGGATCGGCGGCGCCGACGCCGTTCTGGCGGCCAGCATCTTCCACTACGGGGAATTCACCGTCGGTCAGGCGAAGGCGATGCTGGCGCGCGACGGCATACCGGTGCGCCTGTGAGCTCATCCAGACCGGCCAGAAAAGTGCGCGGCGCGATGCCGCCCAAACCGCCGGCAGGGCCTCCGGCAGAAGTGCGAATCATTGGCGGCCAGTGGAAACGAAGCAAGCTGGCCGTGGTGGATTTGCCCGGCTTGCGACCGACACCCGATCGGGTGCGCGTCACCTTGTTCAATTGGCTGGGACAAGACCTCAGCGGCTGGCGCTGCCTCGATGCCTTTGCAGGCAGCGGGGCTCTCGGATTCGAGGCGGCTTCACGTGGTGCAGCCGAGGTACTGCTGCTGGAGCGCAACCCGAGCCAGGTCAAACGGCTGCGCGAGGCTGCCGAACGCCTGCAGGCAACGAGCTTGCGAATCGAGCAGATCGACGCGTTGTCATTCATGGCTCGCGCCGACCGAGGCCGATTCGAACTCGTCTTCCTCGATCCGCCATTCGATTCCGGCCTCGACGAAGCGGCATTGCAGGCAGCGGTCCGACTGGTGGTTCCCGATGGCTTCATCTATCTCGAATCCGATCGGGCCGTCGATGCCGAGGGCGTGCAGGCGCTCGGCCTGCGGCTGCATCGGCAAGGGCACGCCGGCAGGGTCTGCTTCCAGTTGCTTCAGCGCGCTGCGCCGGATTTGCCCTAGCCGGTGCGGCAAGGCGGGAGGGAAGTTCCGCGCATTGGCTAAACTCTGCGCCCCGGCCCTTTCCGCAACCCGACTCAGCAGGAGCGCACCTTGACGACTGCCACCCACCTCACTGCTGTCTATCCGGGCACCTTCGACCCGATGACCTTGGGCCACGAAGACCTGATGCGACGCGCCGGCCGCCTGTTCGACCGGCTGATCCTTGCGGTAGCCGTCGGACACCACAAGCGCACGCTGTTTTCGCTCGACGAACGCATGGAGATTGCCGGCGAGCTGTCGAAGCAGTATTCGAATGTCGAGGTGCTGCCGTTTCGTGGCTTGCTGAGCGATTTCGTGATCGCCAATGGCGGCAAGGTGGTGGTGCGCGGGCTGCGCACAGCCGGCGACTTCGACTACGAATTTCAGATGGCCGGCATGAACCGCCACCTGATGCCCGATGTCGAAACGATTTTCATGTCGCCGAGCGATCAGTTCCAGTTTGTCTCGGGCACTTTTGTGCGCGAGATTGCCACCTTGAATGGTGATGTCTCCAAATTTGTGTCACCGTCGGTACTGCACCGGCTGCAAGAGCGGGTGAAGACCGACCGCGACTGAAACGCTTCAAGATGGCATTGACAATCACCGACGAATGCATCAATTGCGATGTCTGCGAGCCCGAGTGCCCTAACCAGGCGATCTCGATGGGCCCGGAGATCTATCGCATCGATCCGGCGCGTTGCACTGAATGCGTCGGCCATTTCGACGAGCCCCAGTGCGTGCAGGTCTGTCCGGTCAACTGCATCCCGGTCGACCCGGCGCATGTCGAGACGAAGGCCACGCTCTGGGTCAAGTACCGGCTGCTGCAGGTCGGCG
>JBDTQC010000210.1:0-6277 GCA_039932405.1 Ideonella sp. | reverse complement strand
GCTCGGCGCCGGCAAGACGACATTCACCCGCCACCTGCTGCGCGCGCTGGGCGTCGAGGGCCCGATCAAGAGCCCGACCTACGCGATGCTGGAAGAGTATCCACTCCCTGCGGATGGTGCACCAGACGGCTCGGTGCGAACCGTCTGGCATTTCGATTTCTACCGCTTTTCCGATCCGCATGAATGGGAAGACGCGGGCTTTCGCGACATCTTCGCGATGGACGGCCTGAAGCTGGCCGAATGGCCGGAGAAGGCGGGCGATATGTTGCCGCAGTGCGACCTCGCCATCCACCTCGTTGCAGGCGAAGACGATCAACGCACAGTGACCTTCAATGCGCACAGCGAGCGCGGCCGGGAGTTGCTTCCATGAATCGCCGCTCGGCATTGCTCGGAATCGGCAGCCTGGTCTGCCTGCTGGGGCCGGCGGACCTGGTTTTCGGTGCCAGCATCGTCGCCGTGCGCGTCTGGCCGTCCGACGACTACACGCGGGTCACGCTGGAGAGCGATACCGCGTTGAAGGCTACCCATTTCATGGTCCAGCAGCCGGCGCGCCTGGTGATCGACGTCGAGGGTCTGGAACTGAGCCCCGCGTTGCGCGAGATCGTCGGCAAGGTGCGCAGCGACGATCCGTTCATCGCCGGCGTTCGCGTCGGCCAGAACCAGCCGCGCGTGGTGCGGCTGGTCATCGACCTGAAAAAGCCGATCGCCCCGCAGCTGTTCGCGCTGCAACCGGTGGCCGCCTACCAGCATCGGCTGGTGTTCGACCTGATGCCGACCGAACCACCCGATCCGCTGCTGACGCTGATCCACGACAAGGAACAAGCCGAACAACGGGCTGCACAAGCCGTTCAGGATGCGCTCGGCGAATTCATCGGCAGGATCCCCGCCAAGGTCGCACCGCCGGTCGGAGCGGCTGCGCCTCCGGTGGCTGTCCTGCCACCACCGGCGCAGCCTGCTCCTTCGGCACCCAAACAGACGCCCGCACCCGAGACGCCGCCAACCCCCGCCATGCAGCGCAAGATCGATCGGCTGATCGTGGTAGCGCTCGATCCCGGCCACGGCGGCGAGGACCCCGGCGCCATCGGACCGAATGGCCTGCGCGAAAAGGACGTCGTGCTGGCGGTTGCGCTGCAGCTTCGAGACCGGCTCAACCAGATCCCCAACATGCGCGCGATGTTGACCCGCGACGAGGACTTTTTCGTGCCGCTGCAGGAGCGGGTCCGCAAGGCCAGGCGTGTCCAGGCCGATCTGTTCGTCTCGATCCACGCGGATGCCTTCATCACGCCGAAAGCCCGCGGTGCGTCGGTCTACGCCTTGAGCGAGCGCGGCGCGACGAGCACCGCTGCGCGCTGGATGGCGAGTCGTGAAAATGCGTCCGACATCGTCGGTGGCGCCAACCTGCAAGCCGCCGATGCCACGGTGCTGCGCGCCATGCTCGACATGAGCACGACCGCACAGATCAAGGATAGCCTGCACGTCGGACGCGAGGTGCTGGGCCAGATCGGCAAGGTCGGACGGCTGCACAAGGGCAGCGTCGAACAAGCGGGCTTTGCAGTCTTGAAGGCCCCGGATATCCCGTCGATCCTGGTCGAGACTGCGTTCATCTCGAACCCCGAGGAAGAGGCCAAACTGCGCGACCCTCAATACCAGGCCGAGCTGGTGCAGGCGCTGAGCGCTGGCATCAGCCGCTATTTCGCGAAGAACCCGCCGCTGGCCCGCAATCGCAGCTTGTAACCAAACGAAGTTGCAGCGAGTGCCGCGCGCAGGCGCCGGGAGCCTCCGCCGCGGAGTCAGATGGTGGCGTTGGAATCTCGCGCGGCGCCGGGTTCGCGCTCGGTTCGGCCAGCCTTCCAGGCGCCGAAGATAGCGATCAGTCCCGGCACGATGATGATCGCCCAGATGATCTTGTCGAGGTTTTGCTTGACCCATGGCAGGTTGCCGAACAGTTGCCCGGCCACCGTCAACAAGATCACCCACAGCGCGGCACCCACCACGTTGTAGGCGGTGAAACGCGAACGCGTCATCGCGGCCACGCCGGCAACGAACGGCGCAAAAGTCCGGATGAACGGCATGAAGCGCGCCAGGACCACCGTGATGCCACCATAACGCTCGTAGAAGCCGTGCGCGCGGTCGAACGCGCGCTTGTTGAAGAAGCGCGATTGCTCCCAGCCGAAAACCCGCGGTCCGAAATGCTGCCCGATGCTGTAGTTCATCTGGTCCCCCAGCACCGCGGCCACGAACAACAGCGCAATCGACAGCGGCAGGTTCATCAGACCGGCACCGCACATCGTTCCGACCACGAACAACAGCGAATCGCCCGGCAGAAAAGGCATCACGACGACGCCGGTTTCCACGAAGATGATCGCAAATAGCAAGGCATAGACCCACATGCCGTGGTTGGCGACGAATTGCGCCAGGTAAACGTCGACATGCAGAATGAAATCGACCAGGGGCAGCAGAATGTCCATGCGCACGATTATCCAGGGCGCCGGGATGCTCGCTTCACAGCGCGCCCCACGCGAACCGGTTCAATCGACGCGCCGCCGCCAGCCAGGGGCTTTGTGCAACTGACGGCAAGCCACCGGCCCGCGTTCCTACAATATTGGCGATGAACGTTTCCACCGCGCCGATGCGTCGACCAATTCGAGAGCTGCCGGACGAATTGATCAGCCAGATCGCCGCGGGCGAGGTCGTCGAGCGGCCCGCCTCGGTGGTGCGCGAGCTGGTCGACAACGCACTGGATGCCGGTGCCACCGAAGTCGGCATCAAGCTGCAGGGCGGTGGAATCCGCTCGGTGCTGGTCGAGGACAACGGTGCGGGCATCCCGGCCGACGAGATGCCATTGGCGCTGCGTCGGCACGCCACCAGCAAGATCGGCTCCTTGCACGATCTCGAACAGGTGTCGACGATGGGCTTTCGCGGCGAAGCGCTGGCCGCCATCGCCGCTGTGTCGGAGCTCAGCCTGGCGAGCCGGACGGCCGACTCCACGCATGGTTTGAGATTGGATGCGCGCAGCGGCGAGCTGCTGCCGTCCGCGCGCGGCACCGGCACCAGCGTCGAAGTGCGTGAACTGTTTTTCAGCACGCCGGCGCGCCGGAAATTCCTGAAATCGGTGGCAACCGAGCTGGCCCACTGCGTCGACGCCGTGCGCCGTCATGCGCTGGTTCGGCCCGATGTGGCATTCACCGTCTGGCACGACGGCAAGCTGCTGCATCAGTGGCGACGCAACCCCGGCCCGGTGCGGCTTGAACAGTTGCTCGGTGATGAATTCTTCGCCAACAGCCGATCGATCGATGTCGATCTCGGCATCATGCGGATCAGCGGTCGGGCCGGCCTGCCCGAGGCGGCGCGAGCACGCGCCGATCAGCAATATGTCTATGTCAACGGACGCTTCGTTCGTGACCGGCTGATCGGGCATGGCGTTCGTTCCGCCTACGAAGATGTGCTGCACGGCGCACGCCAACCCGCCTACGTCCTGTTCATCGACATCGCGCCCGATCGGGTCGACGTGAATGTCCATCCGACCAAGATCGAGGTGCGATTCCGCGATTCACGCGAGGTCCATCAGGCGGTGCGACACGCGGTCGAAAGCGGGTTGTCGGTGTCGCGCGCCGGACAAGCACCTGCCGTCGAAGGCGACGTTGCTGAAGGCAGCAGAACCCCTGAACCGAGCACCGGCGCCACGGCCCCGGAAAATTCCTGGACCGGAGCTGCCGCCCGACCCAGCGGCGCGTCGAGCCTGATGCAGCGAGCCGATCAGGCGCCGTGGGCTGGCCAGCAGGGTCGACTTGGCCTGGCGCAAGCCGAGGTCTTGTATGCCCGAGAGCCGCAGCCGGCTTGGGGCACGCTGGCGGCCAGACCGATGCAATCGGACCAGCGCCCCGAAGCGGTCGCGGATGGGGCAACCGACAGCTGGCCGCTCGGCCGTGCGATCGCCCAGATCGCAGGCATCTATATCGTCGCCGAAAACGATCGCGGACTGATCGTCGTCGACATGCACGCGGCCCACGAACGCATCGTCTACGAAAGGCTGAAAGCCACCCTGCAGGCCAGCGGCAGCCTGGCCATCGATACCCAGACCTTGCTGATTCCGGCCAGCTTCAGCGCGACGGCCGAGGAAATCGCCTGTGCCGAAACACATGCTGAGGCGCTGCTTCGACTCGGTCTGGAAATCTCGTCTCTCTCGCCGACGACCTTGGCCGTGCGGTCCCGGCCGGCGGCGCTGGACGGTGGCGACGTGGTCGAACTGGCTCGCAAGGTGCTGGCTGAACTGGCGCAATTCGGCGCCAGCGCGGCCGTCGAACGTGCGCAACACGAGATTCTGTCGACCATGGCCTGCCACGGCGCGGTGCGCGCCAATCGCCAGCTGACGATCGACGAGATGAATGCGCTGCTGCGCGACATGGAACGCACCGACCGCGCAGACCAGTGCAACCACGGACGCCCGACCTGGCGGCAGATCGCCTTGCGCGACCTCGACGCGATGTTCTGGCGTGGGCGGTAGGCGGGCAGGAGCACCGTTGACCCACCTCGCCAATCTGTTGCGGCGCCGCTGGCTGGTACTCATCCTAGCGGCAACGCTGGCCAGCGGTCTGTTTGCGGGCTGCAGCAGCTTCGACCATCAGATGCGCAAATGGATCTTCCAGCCGGCACCTGCGCACACCGCGCAACGCGAGTCGGCCCGTCAGCAACGCGACGACGGCTTCGTCGATGTCTGGATCGACCTCGACTCGGCAATCAGCCAGCAGACCGTGCGCCTGCACGCCTTGTGGGCAGAAAACGAGAATCCTGACGCACCGCTGCTGCTGTACCTGCACGGCGCCCGGCGCAGCGTCGAATCGAGCGCGTTCCGGATCCGGCAGATGCAAGCGCTGGGCTTTTCGGTGTTGGGCATCGACTACCGGGGCTTCGGAGAAAGCACCGACGAATTGCCGTCGGAGGCTTCGGCGATCGAAGACGCCCTGGCCGGCTGGGAGTGGCTGCGGCGCGAGCACCCGAAGCAGGACCGCTACATCTTCGGCCACTCGCTGGGCGGCGCCATCGCCGTGTCGCTGGCGGTGCGCACACCCGACGAACGCGGGCTGATTGTCGAAGGTACGTTTACCTCGATCGCCGACGTGTTCAAGACCTTCCGCTGGGGCTGGTTGCCGCTCAGCGGATTGATCGGCAATCGATTCGATGCCGCAGGTAACATCGGCAAGGTCGGCTCGCCGGTGCTGGTCGTGCATGGCAGCCGCGACACCACCATCACGCCGGAACTGGGCCGCAAATTGTTCGACCTGGCGGTCGAGCCGAAACGCTTCGAACTGGTCGAGGGCGGAACCCACTACAGTGCAAACCGCGTCGGCCGCGAACAATACCGCCGCGCGCTGGCGGATCTGTTCGGTATCGGCAAACAGTCGATATCGAGCAGCTTGAAGGATACTGAACCCATCGAATGAACCCGCAGGCCTTATTGGCGTGATCTTGCGCTGCCTTGCGGGTTTCGAAATTGCACGCCGGAGGATCCGGTCGATCGACATGGCCACGCTGAAACTGAAACCGAAAGGCTCCACACCACACGCTGGCGGACGAGCCGACAGCGCCAAACCACCCCGCCCGCCAGTCCGCGGCGTGGGCGCGGGCGTGCGCACCCGACCCACACTGGCGCAGGCACAAGCCATGCGCGAGGAACAGGAGCGGCAACCGCGCGAACGCCCCGGCGATCGACGTGCCGACAAACCCGCACCGGCGCCAGCGCGTCGACCGGTCAGCGCCCGATCGGGTGAACGCGCCGGGCCGCCGCCTCGGCCGTCCGAGCCACGCGCACGCACGCCGCGTGCGTCGTCAACCCGACCGCAGCCCGCCTGGCAGGAGACCGGCTCATCCGGCCGTGCAGAATCCGCAGCGCCGAGCCGGCGCGCGCCGAATTCGGCGTTCGGCGCGCGCCCGGAGCGCCCCGGTGCCGTGCCCGCCAAGTTCCAGCCGCCACCGCCCGCTCGCAACGCTGCAAGCGAAACAGACGCCACGCTGCGCTTGTCGAAATACCTCAGCGAACTGGGCATCGCATCGCGCCGCGAGGCTGATGAATGGATCGCCAAGGGCTGGGTCCGGGTCGATGGCCGGGTGGTCAGCGAACTCGGTTCTCGGGTGGTGCGGGGCCAGCAGGTGACGGTCGATGCCAAGGCACGCTTTGTCCAGGCGCAGAAAGTCTCGGTGCTGATCAACAAACCGGTCGGCTATGTCAGCGGCCAGGCCGAAGACGGCTACGAGCCGGCCTACGTGCTCGTCAAGCCGG
>JBDTQC010000209.1:0-6281 GCA_039932405.1 Ideonella sp. | reverse complement strand
ACGCGCTTGACATACAGCTTGACGCCACCGCGCTTGTCGCGGTTCCACAGATCGAACGGCGCCTTCGACGGGATATACAGCAGTTGCGTATATTCAGTGCGGCCTTCGACCCGGTTATGCGTGTACGCCAGCGGCGGCTCGGTGTCGTAGCTCAGTTGCTTGTAGAACTCGTCGTACTGCTCGGGCGTGATGTCGCTCTTGCTGCGACTCCACAGGGCCGCTGCCTTGTTGATCGGCTCCCATTCGTCGCGGGTGACCTGCTTCTTCTCTTCGGCATCCCACTCCTCCTTGCGCATCAGGATCGGCAGCGAGATGTGATCGGAATATTTGCTGATCACCGACTTCAGCTTCCAGTGGCTCAGATACTCTTCTTCGCCATCGCGCAGGTGCAGCGTGACACTGGTGCCACGCGCTTCGCGGGTGATCGGCTCGATCTCGAATTCACCGGTGCCCTCTGAACTCCAACGCATACCGTGATCCTTGGCCAATCCAGCGCGCCGGGATTCGACCGTGATCTTGTCGGCAACGATGAAGCCGCTGTAGAAGCCGACCCCGAACTGGCCGATCAACTGCGCATCCTTCTTCTGGTCGCCTTCGAGGGCAGCCATGAACTCGCGAGTGCCGCTTTTGGCGATCGTGCCCAGATTGGCCACTGCTTCCTCGGCCGACAGGCCGATGCCGTTGTCGGTGATGGTGATGGTCTTGGCCTCGGTGTCGAAGCTGACGCGCACTTCCAGATTGGGCGCATCCTCGAACAGACCGGGATCGTTCAAGGCCTCGAACCGCAGCTTGTCGCAGGCGTCCGAGGCATTCGAGATCAGTTCGCGCAGGAAAATTTCCTTGTTCGAATACAAGGAGTGCGTGACGAGGTGCAGGATCTGCTTGACTTCAGCCTGAAATGAAAGTTTTTGCTTTTCCATGGTGTTTCGGAGTGATCGGGGAAAAATGGCGTCGCTGACGGCCAACGCGAATTGTCTTCTCAGGCGCTGACATGCGGCCCGAATCTCGAATTTCAAGCCCGGGACAGGCTAGCGGCGCGCCAGCCAGATCGTCGCGAATGAACTCAAGGACCATACCTTCCGTCATTTCCGGATCACGTGCCTGACCAGTTTGCCGATCGTCAGACCTTGCACCAGGATCGAGAACACGACCACGCAGTAGGTCAAGGCCAGCAGGGTCTCGCGCTGCGGACCCGCCGGCAGCGAGAGTGCCAGCGCCACTGAGATCCCGCCCCGCAATCCACCCCAGGTCAGCACCTTCCCGGCACCGGCTGGCAGCTTGAACGCACCGCTGAACAGCCCGACCGGCAGCCCGACGGTGAGGGCCCGCGCCAGCAATGTGACCACAATCGCCGCCGCGGCTGCCAGCGCAATCCCGTCGACGAATTTGACGATGATGACCTCCATGCCGATCAGCACGAACAGCACGGCGTTCAGGATTTCGTCGAGCAATTCCCAGAACATGTCGACGTGGCGCCGCGTGTTGTCCGACATCGCCAGCGCCCGGCCGTGATTGCCGATCAGCAGGCCAGCCACCACCATCGCCAGCGGGCCGGATACATGCAAGCGGCTCGCCAACGCATAGCCGCCCATCACCGCCGCCAGCGTCAGCAACACCTCGACCTGGTAATGGTCGATCGATCGCAGCAGCCTGAACGTGACATAGCCGATCAGCAGACCGAACAGCAAGCCGCCGCCGGCCTCGTGCAGCAGCAGCATCGCGCCCTGGCTGAACGAAGGCACCTCGCCGCTCGACAACATGCCGAGCAGCAATGCAAAGATGACGACGCCGACACCATCGTTGAACAGCGATTCGCCGGCGATCACGAGTTCGAGGTTTTTTGGCGCATTGGCCGACTTCAGGATGCCCATCACCGCGATCGGATCGGTCGGCGAGATCAAGGCACCGAACAGCAGGCAATAAGTCAATGGCAACGGCAAGCCGATCAGCGGAAGAACCCACCACATCGCCAGACCGACCACTGCCGTCGACAGCACGGTGCCCACCACCGCCAGCAAGCCGATCTGCCAGCGATAGCTGCGCAACTCGCTCAGATCCACATGCATCGCACCGGCAAACAGCAGCAGCGACAGCATGCCCTGCATCAGCAGATCGCTGAAATCGATGGACCGCAGCAGCGACTCCTCGTAGGCGCGCAAGCCACCGACCAGGCCGAACGCACTGAGCAGCACCAGCAGCAGCGACAGCCCAAGTGCCGCGACCATCACTCCGATGGTCGTCGGCAGACCGACGAAGCGGTGGTTCAGATAAGCCAGCAGCGCCGTGACGACCAGGCAGACCGCGGCGATATCAAGCATGGCCGGCCGGCTTGGCACTGCTGGCCGATCGATCGGCAGCGTAGGCTGCCCTCAAATCGCGCTTGAGCACCTTGCCGATGGCACTGCGCGGCAATTCGGCAAGCTGCACAAGCGCCGCCAGCCGCTGGGTCTTGCCGACCTGGCTGTTGAACCAGTCTTTCAACTCGTGCACAGGTTCCGCCGCACCGGGTTTGAGCACGACGAATGCTACCGGCGTCTCGCCCCACTGCTGCGACGGCACACCCACCACCGCAGCCTCGGCGACCGACGGATGCAAGCGAAGTTGCGCCTCGAGATCGCTCGGATAGATGTTGAATCCGCCCGAGATGATCATGTCCTTCTTGCGATCGAACAGGATCAGAAACCCGTCTTCATCGAAGCGCCCGACATCGCCAGTGCGGATGAAGCGCTTGCCATCGGGTGCGAACCATTCTGCCTCGCGAGTCTTTTCGGGTTGACCGTGATAGCCGTTCATCATGCCGCTCGAATGGCCGACGACTTCACCCGAAGCGCCGGCCGCCACTCCGCGGCCTTCATCGTCGATCAGCCGGATATCGTGGCCCTGCGCGGGAAGACCCACCGTGTGCAACTTGTCGGGGTGACGATGCGCTTCGAGGATACAGGTTCCGCCACCTTCGGTCATGCCGTAGAACTCGATCAGGCCGCCGGGCCAGCGCCTCAAGACGTCGGCCTTCAGCGCCGCACCGAAAGGCGCGCTGGTGCTGAACTTCATCTGAAAACCGCGCAAGTCGTAGCGCTCGAAATCAACATGCGCCATCAGCCGCTGGTATTGCACCGGCACCAGCATCGTGTGGGTCACCCGCAAGCGCTCGGCCAGTTGCAGGTAGCCGATTGCATCGAACTTGGGCATCAGCACAACCGTTCCACCGAACGCCAGCGTCGGGAAGAACACCACCAGTGTCGTATTCGAATACAGCGGCGTTGCCAGCAGGGTGATCGACTGCGGCCCGTAGCCGTAGCTGCGGCCGCGTCGCACGTGTGACCAACGCATGGCGTGCGGCTGCACGATGCCTTTCGGCTCGCCCGTGGTGCCCGACGAGTAGATGATGTTGAACGGTGCGGAAGGCACGAGCGGGACGTCGGTCGGCACGGCGCCGGCTGGTGCCAGCCAATCGCTGAATCGAGTGTTGCCATCCCGGCCGACGTGATCGTCCAGATTCAAGTAGCGCGCCGCCCCGTGCGGCTTGCCCGCCGCAAACGCTGCAAATTCACCCGCGGTCGCGCCGTCCACGAACACCAGCTTTGCATCGGCATCGGCCACCATCCTTGCCAGTCCGGCCGCGGTGGATCCGGGTGCCAGCGGTGCGACAACCACGCCGGCCCGCAAGGCGCCGAGAAAAACCACGGCATACACGACCGATGCGATGGCACAGATCGCGATGCTGTCGCCCGGGCGAAGGCCATCGCGTTGCAGGCTTGCCGCGACGCGGTCGATCGAGCGATCGAATTCGCCGTAGCTGAGTTGGTGCGTCCCGCAAATCAGCGCCGGGCGCTGCGGCGCCACTTTGGCGTGGCGCCGGATTTCATCGCTGATCAAGCCGAAATCGGGCAGTTCGATGACTTCCATGGGATCTTGCCGGCTATCGGAGTGCTGCATAGACCAGTGTCTTGTACATGGCCCAGAAGCGCTCGCGCTGCTCAGGTGCCTGCATCATCCAGATCGCAATCAGGTTCTCCGCCGGATCGATCCAGAAAAAGGTGCCCGCAAGCCCGCTCCAGTGGAAATCGCCGAGACTGCCCGCAACCGCAGCCTCGCCGGTGGCGATGCGAACGGCGAACCCCAGACCGAACCCATAGCCTGGTCCTGGGAGGTAGCCATTGCTGGCACCAGCTACCCGACTGGCGCGGATCAGATCGGTTCCGAGGTGATCACTCGTCATCAACTCGACTGTCTTGCGCGACAACAGGCGCCGCCCTTTCAAGGTGCCACCGCCCAGCAGCATTCGTGCAAAACGCAGGTAATCCGCAGCGGTCGAGTACAGACCACCTCCGGCCGATTCGAAAATGCGCGGCTTGCTGCCGTCCATCAGGCGAATCGGCTCGCCGCTGACCGGATCGGCGGCGAAGGGTTCGGCCAGACGGTGCAGCTGGCTGGTCGGGACCTCGAAGCCGGTGTCGACCATCTGCAGCGGACCGAAGATACGTTCGTCCAGAAATTGCCCCAAGGTCTGGCCGCTGACTCGTTCGATCAGCGAGCCGATCAAATCGGTGGCGCGGCTGTATTCCCACATCGTCCCGGGCGCATAGGCGAGCGGCAGGCGGGCCAGACGCCCTGCAAATTCGGCGTTTTCGAAGCGGCCCGATTCGATCCCGGCCTCGCGATACATGGTCTTGATGCGCGAGTCGCCGAAGGCACCGTAGGTCAGCCCGGCGGTGTGGCGTAGCAGATCGTGCACCAACGGAACGGTCGGTGTTGCAGCGGTGGTCGGTGGCAAGGCCACGCGCTTCAGGGTTTCGCGGCCGCGCGGATCGGTTTGCAAGACGCCAAGGTCGACACCGGCAAACTCCGTCAAGTGCTGGGCGACCGGATCACGCAGGTTCAAGCGCCCCTCCTCGACCAGCATCATCAAGGCGACCGATGCGATCGGCTTGGTCATCGAATAGATGCGGAAGATCGCGTCCTCGCGCATCGCTGCGCCATGCTGTGGATCAAGCTGGCCAAGCGCTGCGCGGTGCACCAGCTTGCCGCGATGGCGGACCAGCATCACCACGCCGGGGATCGAGCCGAGTTCGATCTCGCGCCGGACTGCCGCGTCGAGCCGCTTGAGCGCTGGTGCAAACATCGGGACCTCGCTGCCGGCGCTCAGACCGCGTAACCCGGGCTGTGCCGATCGAGCCGGCGCAACAGGCCCGGCCACATCAGCCTCGAACCGAGGCCTTTGCTGACTTCCAGCCCTTGTGCGGGCATGCCGTCGATGATGTCCTGCGAAACCAGCGTCAGGCGACCCCCGGCCTGGGCTGCGATCTGCACCTCGCAGGCGCGTTGCAGTCGGTACATCGACAACACCGCGTCGGCCACCGAGCGACCGCAGGTCAGCAGCCCATGATTGCGCAGAATCAGGTGGTTGGCGGTCCCGAGGTCATCGACCAGACGCCGCTTTTCTGCGTCGCGCAATGCCAGCCCTTCGTAGCCGTGATACGCGATGCTGGACAGCGGGAAACAGGCTTGCTGTGAAATCGGCAACAGCCCGTCTTCCTGCGCGGACACCGCCACGCCGGCAACCGTATGCGTATGCATGACACAGCCGACCTCATGACGCGCCTCGTGAACCGCGCTGTGAATGACGAAGCCGGCCGGGTTGACCGGAAACGGCGAATCCATCAGCGGCCGGCCCTCGGCGTCGACCTTGATCAGGCTCGACGCCGTGATCTCTTCGAAAAACAAGCCGTAGGGATTGATCAGGAAGGCATGATCGCCGTCGCCGTCGCCGTCGCCGCCCTCGCCCGGAACGCGCGCCGATACGTGCGTGAAGACCAGATCGTCCCAGCCGAACATCGCAACCAGCCGGTAGGCGGCGGCCAGATCAACGCGGATTTGCCACTCCTCCGGCGACACCTGTTCGCGCATGCTGGGGATATCGGGGATCGTGTTGTTCGTCATGTCGGCTTGCTCGCGGTGGCTATCGGTTGGGTGGGGCATGCGCTTGCTCATGGAGGGATCTCAGTTCTGGTCAGCGGGTCCGGCCAGCCCCTGGAAGTCGATCTGCCGGGCCAGCATCCAGGCCTGTTCGGCCAGCGGGCGGGCCCGCTGGCCGGCTTGCTCGGCGCGGCTGTTCGACGCATTGCCCTGCCGCGCTCGGGCCGTGATGCCTTGCAAGATAGCGACCAGCCTGAACATGTTGAACACCATGTAGTAGGCCCATGTCGAGGCGCTGAGGGTGTCGCCGACTTGCACGCCGGACGGCGCCGCAGCGCTGCGGACGCGGTGCAGGTAGCGGCGCA
>JBDTQC010000208.1:0-6298 GCA_039932405.1 Ideonella sp. | reverse complement strand
TGCGATCGGCGTCTCGGTGGCATCGATCCGACGGGCGGCCGGCCAGGTGGTCGCGCCGGACGATGGCCTGGTGCTGGGGGCTGGCGATACGCTGGTGTTGTCGGGCCTGCCCGAGCCGCTGGCGCTGGCCGAGAAGAAATTGCTGACCGGAGCGGCCGGTTCAGCTTGAGCGAAGCGGGTGCGTCGGGCTGGCAACCGCCCGCGCGGCTCAGGTGAACGGGGCGTGCCGGGTCAGCGTGTTGCGCATCCGCGTGGCCATCACCACACCGGCGGCGCGCAGAAAATCAAGCGCGATCTGCGGCACCCGTTGCGCCATCTGCTCGAAGCGCTGGCCGCTGAGTGCCCACAAGCTGCACGGCGTCAAGGTGCTGACGCTGGCCATGCGCGGGTTTTCACCGAACAGGCTGGGCTCACCGACGATCGATCCGGCCCGCATGATTGCGATCTGTGCGCTGCCCGGCGGTCCGCCAGTGACATAGACCTGCAGCGAGCCGCGGCCCAGGAAGTAACAGACCCGGTCGGTTTCGCCCTGCTCGATCAGGACCTCGCCTTCCTTCATCTCGAAAGGGATCAGGTAGTTGCCGATCGTCTGCCATTGCACCAGTGAAAACCCGGACTTGAACGCATCGGGCGCATTCAGGGTATCGATGGCTTCAACCAGTTCAGGCAGTTCCATGGCAGGTGTGGGGGAAGCTCGGCTGCGAGCAATTATGCGCGGCGCGCCGCAACCAACAAGGCCGCAAACCCGCAGGCGAACAGATGTTGCATCCGGTGACAACCGGGTCGTATCGGCACCCGTTTGCACGCCGAGCCACACCCCGATACGCTTGCAGGCATGACCCACGCGACCGATCTACACCTTCCCGACAATCAGGCTGCCGCCAACACCGATGCGCTGCACATCGATTTCGACAACAGCTATGCGCGCGAGCTCGATGGCTTGTATGTGCGCTGGCAGCCGACGCCGGCACCGTCGCCGCGGCTGTTGTGGCTGAATCGGCCGTTGGCGCAAGCGCTGGGCCTCGACGCTGCTGCGCTGGCCGGGCCGGCCGGCCTGGCGATGTTGTCGGGCAATCACCTGCCGGACGGCGCCGATCCGCTTGCGCAGGCCTACGCCGGCCACCAGTTCGGAAACTTCTCGCCGCAGCTCGGCGACGGCCGCGCGCTGCTGGTCGGCGAGCTGCTCGATCGCAACGGGCAGCGCCGCGACATCGCTTTCAAGGGCTCCGGACGCACGCCGTTCTCGCGCGGCGGCGATGGCAAGGCTGCAGTCGGCCCGGTGCTGCGCGAAGTGCTGATCGGAGAGGCGATGCAGGCGCTCGGCATTCCGACCACGCGCGCACTCGCCGCGGTGGCGACCGGCGCGCCGGTGCAACGCGAGCGTCAACTGCCCGGCGCGCTGCTGACCCGCGTGGCGGCCAGCCACCTGCGGGTGGGCACCTTCGAATTCTTCGCGGCGCGCCGCGACACCACCCTGCTGCAGCGGCTGGCCGACTACACGATCGCCCGTCACGATCCCGGCCTGATCGGTCAGCCTGATCGCTACCTGCGGCTGCTGCAAGCCGTTGTCGAGCGCCAGGCCGCGCTGATCGCGCAATGGATGGGCGTCGGTTTCATCCACGGTGTGATGAATACCGACAACATGACGATCTCCGGCGAGACCATCGACTACGGACCCTGCGCGTTCATGGAGGCCTACGATCCGCAAACGGTTTTCAGCTCGATCGATGCCCAGGGCCGTTATGCCTACGCCAATCAGCCCGGCATTGCGCAATGGAATCTGCTGCGCCTGGCGGAGGCCTTGCTGACGCTGATCGACGACGACAGTGAACGCGCGGCTCAACGGGCTGTCGAGACCGTCAACCGTTTTGGCGAGCTTTATTCGGCTCACAGCCTTGCAACGTGGCAAGCCAAGCTGGGGCTGAGGGCTGGATCGAGTGCGGGGCCGGCTGATGGGCTGACAGAGGGAACCGACGACGACCGTGCGTTGGCCGATGATTTTCTCGCGCTGCTGCAAACCCATCAGGTCGATTTCACGCTGGCATGGCGGCGCCTGTGCGACGCGGCCGACGGCAACGAGGCCCCGCTGCGCGCACTGTTCGGCGACGGCCAGGCCGCGCTCGCGCCATGGCTTGCGCGCTGGAACCTGCGCTCGCAAGCTGGCGCGCTGGCGCCACGAGAGCGCGCAGCCGCGATGCGGCGTATCAACCCGATCTACATCGCGCGCAATCACCAGGTCGAGGCCGCGCTGGCCGCCGCTGTCGACGATAACGACCTCGGCCCGTTCGAGCGCCTGCTCGGCGTGCTGGCACATCCGTTCGACGAAAGCGAGCAAAACGCCGCCTATGCCGAGCCGGCGCCGCGCGACGTGACAGCGGGCTACCGCACGTTCTGCGGCACCTGAAGCGAGCGCCCGCCAATGCAGGTTCTCGATGCTGCCGCAACGCGCGACGCGTTGCCGTTCGAGCGGCTGATTCCCGCGTTGCGGTCGCTGTTCGCGTCGGGCTGCAACGTGCCCCCGCGGCATGTACACGAGATTGCGACCGCGCCGGGTGAACATTTCACCTCGCTGATCATGCCGGCTTGGCTGGAAGGTCGCTACTACGGCGTCAAGACCATCAACATCGCGCCCGGCAACGCCGTGCGTGGTCTGCCCGGCCTGCACGCGAGCTATGTGCTGTACGACGGCGTCACCGGCGTGCCGCTGGCGCTGATCGACGGTGATCAGATCACGACCCGGCGCACCGCCGCCGCTTCGGCGCTGGCTGCCTCCTGGCTGGCGCGCGCCGATGCCAGCCACTTGCTGGTGGTTGGCGCGGGCCAGGTGGCTCGACTGTTGCCCGATGCCTACTGCGCGGTGCGCCCGATCGAACGTGTTTCGATATGGGCTCGCCGGTTTGAACAGGCCGACGCGCTCGCCGGCGAATGGCGCAGCCGCGGCCTGGACGCCCGCGCAGTGAGTGACCTGCAGGCAGCGGCCGGCTCCGCCGACATCGTCAGTTGTGCAACGCTGGCCAGCGAGCCGGTGATCCGCGGCGATTGGTTGCGCCCGGGCAGCCACCTCGACCTGATCGGCAGCTTCACGCCCGCCATGCGCGAGGCCGACGACGCCTGTTTCGTCAACGCAGCGCTGTATGTCGATACCGAAGAAGCGCTGCAAAAAAGCGGCGATCTGGTCGGCCCGCTTTCGCGCGGCGTGATGCAGGCAGCCGACGTCGTGGGCACGCTCGGCAGCCTGGCGCGCGGCGATGCGCCAGGGCGAGCCACGCCCGATCAGCGCACCGTTTTCAAATCGGTCGGCAATGCGCTCGAGGATCTGGCTGCGGCGATTGCCGTGTACGAGGCACGGTTTCCCGGAGCCTGATCAATTGCCGCTCGGGCCGAGGCTGCCCCCGCGAGCATCGACGCAACAAAATTGCAGACCAGTCGCCGATAAGGCGACCAACGCGGGCATGACCTCGCTACGATATTGATCTGTTCGTGGGCCGCTCGTTCACACACCGTCAGCGCACCGCACGGGCATCGTCGCAACGGCTTTCCGCCATTGCCTTGTATCGGTTTCCGGAGTGCCTACCATGAAACTCAGTGCAAACGCGCCATCGTTCAAACCCACCACCGCTGCCCAGCCCAAAACCTATCCGACCGGTGTCACCTACAACGGCACCGACGAAGGGGCAATGATCCAGGACTACTTCATCCTGGAAACCCCGGCGGAGAAATTCCGCACCACACCGCCGCACGCCCACGTCACGATTGCCCACGACGGCGGCGTCAACATCTCGTACACCTCGCGGACGAATACCAAGATCGGCAGCGTCAATTCCGAAACCGACTGGAACGCCATCAAGGCCGATTCAGCCCCGATCCACGCCGGACTGTTCGCCTTTTTCCGCTGGCAATGAGACAGCGGCCGGGTCGCTGACTCGATACGAGAACGCCTGCACGCAGTGCAACCGGCTTCGGCCCGGCACGATCCCGCTGAAGATGAAGCCGTTGCGCTGCAGCAGCCGGCACGATGCGACGTTGTCGCGCGCCACCAGCGCATGAAGCACAACGCCACGGTGCGTGTCGCGCAAGCCGGCGAGCATCAGTTCCAATGCACGGCGACCCACGCCTTGGCCCCAGTAGGGCCGCCCCAGGAAATACGACAGATGCTCGTTTTCCAGACGCACACAACCCACCGGGCGTTGGTCATCGAGCCGGACCACGAGCTGGAAGTCCTGTCGACCTGACGGCGGCGTTCGCCAATCGGCCATGACGCTGCGCTGCGCCGCCAGAGCCAGCGACTGCGGATAGAGCGACATCAGCAGCAGACGGTCCGACAGCAAATCGGCAAGAGCCGGCCAGTCGCCATCTTGATACGGCGCCAACGCGATGTTGTGTGCAGCGGAATCGACCCTGCGTGTCCACAGCTTTGACGATGCGTCACGAAGCTCGCGCCGATAAGTTTCAGTCTTCGCAATCACCGACGCGCCTCGCCATGAAAACCCTCTCCTGCCTTGCCAGCTTGCTGATGTTCGGGGCCGCTTCCGCGGCGGTCTCCGACACGGAAGAATTCCCGCAGAATGCCACGTCCCCCACCGCGCAGGAACTGACGACCCGCCTTGCGGGGAAGAGTTTTGCGGTGCAATTGAAGGACGGCATGGGCTGGAAGCTCGAGTACAACAGCTCAGGCTATTTCTTCGTCGACACCAGCACTGGCGGTCGGGCAAAGGGTATCTGGCATGCCGAGGACGGCAAGCTGTGCAGCCAGGTCAAGGGCAGGGACACAACCGTCGGCTGCAACGAGGCCCGCGTTCACGATGACCAGATCGTCCTGCGTCGCACCAACGGAGAACTGATCCGGTTTGTAGCTCGGTAAAGGCGCCGCGCCGCCCGCCCCTCAGCGCGCTGGTGCCGAAGCTCCACCTTGCCTGAGCAGGCTTTCCGCCGGAATACCCAAGCCCAGATGCAGCTTCTGGATCATGGTCAGCGTCAGACCGCGTTTGCCTTCGCGTTCATCAGCAACTCGACCGCTTTCAGCGCAGCCTTGTAGTCGGATTTGGTCCTGATCGGCTTGATATCCATGGCGAGCGTCCTTTGAAGTTCAGATCGTCTGCACGTCAATCATGCCGTACTGCTAAACAGGCGGGTGATTTGGCCGCGATGGCTTGCGGCTCGGGCATCGCGAACACGTCGATTTCGCCGGAGATCAGCTTCGGCAGCAGATCGCGGGTGGTGCGGAGGCTGCGGCCTCCTTGAAAGAGCCCCTACTTGCCGATGCAAAAGCGCCCGAAGATCTCGCCCAGCAGATCGTCGGCAGTGAACTCGCCAGTGATCTCCGACAACGCGTTCTGCGCCAGACGCAACTCCTCGGCCAGCAGGTCGAGTGCGGCGTCGGCCAGCGCGGCTTGTGCCTGTGCCTGCTGCAGGTGTTCGCGGGTGCGGTTCAGGGCGTGCACGTGGCGGCTGCGGGAGATGAACAGGCCTTCCGGTTGCGAATGCCAGCCAGCCAGTTCGAGCAGACACTGGCGCAGCGCGTCCAGCCCTTGACCGGTGGCTGCCGACACGCTCAGCATTCGGTCATCGCGCACGGCCATCGATGTCGGCAGGCTCGGCTGTTGCGCGTCGTTGGCCACCAGATCGGCCTTGTTGAACACGTGCAACACGCGGTCGCGGCCGGCGTGGTGGGCCAACAAACGTTCGGCAATCTGCAGGTTGCCGGCTTCGTACGACGGTTCACCCATGCGCGTCAGGTCGTGCAGAAAAATCACCGCGTCGGCGGCCTCGATCTCGGCCCAGCTGCGGGCGATGCCGATGCGTTCGACCTCGTCGCCGGTGGCACCGAGTTCGCGCAGCCCCGCGGTATCGATCACGTGCAGCGGCACGCCTTCGATCTGGATGGTTTCGCTGACCTTGTCGCGCGTGGTGCCGGCAATTGGCGTGACGATGGCCAGTTCGGCGCCGGCCAGCGCATTCAGCAGCGAGCTCTTGCCGACGTTCGGCTGGCCGGCCAGCACGACGCTGATGCCTTCGCGCAGCAAGGCGCCCTGGCGGGCCCGGTCAAGGACCGCGTCGACGCTGACAGCCAGTGCGGCCAGTCGGCCCCGGGCACCCGCCTCTTCGAGAAAATCGATCTCTTCCTCGGGGAAATCGAGCGTGGCCTCGACCAGCATGCGAAGCTCGATGAGCCGGTCGCGCAGCCCATTGATTTCTTCCGAGAACGCGCCGGTGAGAGAACGGCTCGCCGACCGCGCCGCCGCTTCGGTGCTGGCGTCGATCAGGTCGGCCACGGCCTCGGCCTGGGCCAGGTCGAGCT
>JBDTQC010000207.1:0-6301 GCA_039932405.1 Ideonella sp. | reverse complement strand
CCGCGCCACCTCGTGGCCGATCGCGGCGTACATGAAGCGGGCTGCATTGATGCCCGGCCGACAGGCCAGCGGCAGGCGCGCGACGCCACCATCGGCGCGCTGGTAAAGCTCGTCGGCCGCGTCGAGCAGCCGCTGCACCACCGCGCCGAGCGCCGGGCTGAAGACAGGTTGCGCCAACCACATGTCAGGGTCCAGGCCGGCTTGCCTCATCCATGCGCGCGGCAGATACAGACGCCCCATGCGTGCATCCTCACCGACATCGCGCGCGATGTTCGACAGCTGCATCGCCACGCCAAGGTCACAGGCGCGCGCCAGTCCGTCGGCCGAACGAACACCCATCAACAGCGCCATCATGGCGCCGACCGCACCGGCAACCCGCGCCGCGTAGTCGTGCAGCTGCTCCAGCGTCTCGTAACAACGGCCGTCCAGATCCCACTCGAAGCCTTCGAGCAACGCATCGAACAACGCAGCCGGAATGTGGTGGCGTGCCACCACCTGCGCCAGCGCGCGATCGGCGGCGGCGTCCTGCGGCGTGCCCGCATAGGCCAGCTGCAGCCGCTTGCGCAGCCGGGCGACGGCCTGGCCGCGATCGGCTTCGGTGTCGACCGCATCATCGGCCAGTCGGCAGAACGCATACAACGCGGAAGCCGGCTCGTGCACCGAACGCGGCAGCAGCAGCGAAGCGGCCAGAAAGGTCTTCGAGCCATGGCGCAGCGCGGTGCGACAGGCCGCCAGATCGGCGCGCGTGGTAGATGCCTGCGCCTCAGGCGGGCGCAACCCGAACACCGTGGGCTGCGCTTGATCGAAATGGGGCGAGCGAGTCTGCATGGGGAACCACCGAATCCAGTACACGGGCCGAAGAAAGCACGCCGGGCAGGCCGGCGCCAGGATGCGTGCCGGCGCCGACGAGGTACAGGCGATCCAGCTCTTCACTGCGGTTGTGCGGGCGAAACCAGGCGCTTTGGGTCAACACCGGTTCGAGCGAAAAAGCGGCGCCGCGGAATGACGACAGGCGATCCTGAAAATCCTGCGGCGTCAATACCCGCGAAGTCACCACCTGATCCCGCAAGTCCGGCAGCATGGTCGATTGCAGCCGCTGCTCGATGGCACGCCGATAGGTTTCGGCGTGGCTCGCCCAGTCAGTGCCACTTTGGAGGTGCGGAACCGGCGACAACACATAGAACGCATCGCAACCAGGCGGCGCGAGCGACGGGTCGGTGGCAGTCGGCCGGTGCAGGTAGAGGCTGAAATCCTCCGCCAGCACCTTGCGGTCGAAAATATCAGTCAACAGCTCGCGGTAACGCGGACCGAGCAGGATCGTGTGGTGAGCGACGTCCGGATATTGCCTGCGGGTGCCGAAATACCAGACAAACAGGCTCATCGAATAGCGCGCCTTCTCGATGCGGCGATCGGTCCAGCGGCGCCGGTGCTCGGGGGCCACCAGATGCCGATAGGTCCAGGCCGAATCGGCGTTGGAAACCACCACGTCGGCCGCGATCCATTCACCGTTTTCCAGCTTCACGCCATTCGCGGCGCCATCGGCCACCGTGATCTGCGCGACGCCCGCGTTGCAACGAACCACGCTCCCCTGGCCCTCGATCAGACCGACCAGCCCGCGCACCAGGCTGCCGGTGCCGCCGATTGGAAAGTGCACCCCCCAGCGGCGCTCCAGAAACGCGATCAGGCAATACACCGAGGTTGTCGAGAACGGGTTGCCTCCGACCAGCAGCGATTGAAACGTCAGCACCACGCGCAAACGCGCATCTTTCACATGTTTGCAAGCCAGCGAGTAGACCGTTCGATAGCCCTCGAGCTTGAGCAGGTCAGGCAGCACGCGAACCATGTCGGCCCACGAATCGAAGGGTCGATCACCGAGTTGCTCGAAACCGACCCTGAAGATCGCCTCGCTGGCCTTCAGAAAGCGCTCGTAACCGGCCACGTCCCCGGGAGCCAACCGAGCCACCTCGGCACGCATCGCCGCGGCGTCGCCGCTGTAATCGAAACACTCGCCGTCGTCGAAGCGGATGCGGTAATACGGCGCCACCGGTCGCAGCTCGACATCGTCGGCCATCTTCCGACCACACAGCGTCCACAGCTCTTCGAACAGAAACGGCGCCGTCACCACCGTCGGCCCGGCGTCGAAGGTAAAGCCGTCCTGCCGATGCACATAGGCACGGCCGCCAGGGGCGTCAAGTTTCTCGAGAACCGTGACCCGGTAGCCGCGCGCACCCAGCCGCACCGCAGCAGCCAAGCCGCCGAAGCCGCTGCCGATCACGATGGCGTGGGCGGAAGGCGGCCGGGTTGGTGCCCGGGCGAAGGCAGATGAACCGACTGTCAACATAACGCGATACTACGAGTGTCTAGTTAAACTGACAACTATCGGTTTCACGCTTGCGAAGAGGTTCTCGCCAATTGCGTGGGTCAGCGCGAGTCGAGGAGGCTGGACGACCGGCTCCGCTCATGTCCCTCGGGCCGGTTCAGGCGGGTTGCGTGAAAGCGCACCTCACCACATGTGCCGCCACTTCACCAGCCCGCTCTTCGTGCACCAGATGACCGCCACCTGACAACACGTGCACGCTGCCAGCATTGTCGGCCGGCAACCGAGCGCGCACCCGACGCGCGTCGGGTGGCGGTACGGCCTTGTCGTTGGAGCCGACCAGCAGCGTCAGCGGCGTGTGCAGGCGTGCCAGATCGGACGCCAGCGGCTTCAGGTCCCAGCGCGCCATCATGCCGAGCGCACCAGCGGCGTGTGCGGCGTCGCGCAACAGCAAGCCATACAACGCCAGGCCCTGCGCGTCGATGGTCGAACCGGTGCCGGCGATCAGTCGCTCGACGGCGCGACGGTCCCAGTTGCGGCGCGCGAACAGCTGCGGGATCAACGAGCTCGACGCCATCAGCCGCGCGGTCGGCGGAAACAACAGGCCGGGCAGGCCCGCCAGCGGCAGCAAGGCGCCATTGATCGAGACCAGCGCGCTTGGTGCGATTTGCCCGTCAAGCACCATCCTCGCGGCGATCGCAGCGCCTGCCGAATGGCCCACCACCAGCGCAACATCGAGCGCCAACGCCTCTGCCAGACTTGCCACCATGCCAGGCAGCGAGAGTTGCGCGGCGGCAGCCGGCGTGCCGGTGAACGCATGCCCGGGCAAGTCCATGGCCACCACCGTGAAGTGCTGCGCAAGGATCGGCATCAAAGCGCGCCATGAGTGGGTGGACGAGCCGGTGCCGTGGATCAACAGTGCGACGGGGCCGGCGCCGACGCGTTGTACATGCCAGCGCAGGCCACCCGCCTGCACGAAGCTGCTGGCCTCGCGGTGCGGCCAGGCCAGCCCGGCTCGTCCCCAGTCGAGCGCCATGCTCAGCCGGCGCGCGACGCCTGCACCGCCTGCGACATCGCCGACGACGCGCCATGCGGCAACGGCAGGTAGCGTGCTCCCATGGCCGCGGCGAGTTCACGCGCTGGCTGCTGCGGCTGTGGCGAGGTGTCGAGCAGCAGTGTCGAAAAGCCGTCGGCTTTCAAGCGCCGCGCCACTGTCAACGCATCGTCGCTGGCGCGGGCACGGCCCGGTGTGCCGTCCAGCGAGATGTTGGCGCGGCCGTCGGTCAACAACACCAGCACCGGCGTCGCACCGCGGCGTCGCACCGCATCGGCCAGCAGATGGGCCGCCGCAAGACCAGCCGCCAGCGGCGTGCCGCCGCCGCCCGGCAGGCCAGCCAGGCTGCGCTTGGCCCGTACCAGCGAGCGCGTCGGCGGCAACAGCAGCTCAGCGGCGCTGCCGCGAAAGGCGATCACCGCGACGCTGTCGCGGCGCACATAACAATCCGCCAGCAGCAGCTCGACAGCGCCCTTGGCTTCGGCCAGGCGGTGCAGCGCGGCCGAGCCGGACGCATCGACGACGAACACCGTGGTGGTTTCACGACGTTGCTGGAAGCGCCAGACGACAAAGTCTTCGCGCCGCACGCGAACGCCGCTCTGCCGGCCCGCGTCGTCCGCACCGCGACGCAGTTTTTGCCAGGGTGCGGCCGCGCGCAAGGTCTCGATCAGGTTGAGCCGGGCCCCGCCGCGCGGCTCACCGCGGCGCACGCCGGCCGGCCGGCCGCGTGATCGGCCAAGTTGCAGTGCACCCACGCGTCCGGCCGCTGCCGCAGCGCGCTGCGCGGTCTGTCCGATCGCCAGCGCGGCCAGCAAACCTCGGGGCACGGCCGCCACTGCTGCCTGCAGCACGACATCGTCGAGCGCGCCGGTCTGCGTTGCCGGCCGCTCGGCGTCGACTTCGGCGCGCTCATCATCACCGGACGGCGGCGGAGTCGGGTCGAGCCCTGCCTCCTCGGCTGCGGCTTCATCATCGCCCGGCGTCGATTCGGCTTCGGCCTCGTCGGCCGCTTCGGGCTCGCTGGCCGTCGGCAGCCGGGTGGCACGTGGCGCCAGCACCAGCCCGGCGGCCAGCGCCGCGTCATCGGCGGACACCGCGGTGCGCGCGTCGAGCGCCGCCACCACACGCGCCACGCGGCAGGCAAAAATCGACGCGCGCGGCGAATCGACACCCAGCGCATGCGCCGCAGCACACAGGCTTTCGACGAACTCCTCATCGATCCGGACATCCGCCAGCCGCGCGCGGGCGGCCGCCACATCAGCGCGCGTGAACAGCGCTTGCTCGCTCTCGTCAGCCCGCGCTCGCGGCGCCAGGCTCAGCGCGAGCGCCAGGCGCTCGCGCAAACGCGCCGGCAATTGCTCGTCGTCACCGAGGCCTTCGTCGAGCGCGACCACGCCGATCCGGCTCGCGCTGCGTGCCGCGATGCCGTGGCGCTCGGCCACCACCTCGTGTTGATCGAGCACCGCGGCCAGCCGCGCTGCGGTCGAGGCATCGATGCGCTCGGCCATTGCCAGCAGCACGATGCCGCCGTCGGCCTCGGCCAGCAGACCGCGCTGCGCGACTGGCCGGCCAGCCTGCAGCGTGGACGACAGATCGAGCCCGCCGAGCAGGCGGTCATCCTCGATGTGCAAGGGCACGCGCCGCCACGGCGTGCCTTCGGGCAACAGGCCCGACAGCTGCGCCAGCCAGCGCTCGCGCATCGGGCCGGCATCGCTGCGCAGATGGACACCGCCAAGACCGACTGGATCGACCGCCATCAGGGCCGCCACCAGCGCTGCGGTGCTCATCGGGATACCGGTGAAATCACAGCGCAACCAAGCGGTACGCCGCCTCCGTTCGGAGCGGACGGGCGGGGCGCGTTCATGCGCCGAACAATTCGGCCACGGCGCGGTCGACGCGCACCCCGGAGCCGGCATCGTCGAGCGGGTTGCGTCGCAACCGATGGCGCAGGGCCGAAGAGGCGACCCGCTTCAGATGCGCGTCGCCAACGGTCGCATCGCCTTGCAAGGCTGCCAGTGCACGCGCCGCGCGAATCAGCGTGAGTTCGCCGCGCAAACCGTCGGTGCCGAGCGCCATACAAAGTTGCGCCGCCCGTTCGAGTGCCGCGTCCGGCACAACGACCTCGTCGAGACGGGTTCGTGCAGACATGATCTGACGACGCACCCGCGCTTCGTCCTTGCTCCAGCGGGCCAGGAAGGCAGCGCCGTCGCGTTCGAAAGCGTCGCGGCGCTTCACCACCTCGATGCGTGACGGCAGATCTTGTGGCGTGCGCACCTCGACCGACAGCCCGAAGCGATCGAGCAACTGCGGCCGCAGCTCGCCCTCTTCCGGATTGCCGCTGCCCACCAGCACGAAACGCGCCGGGTGACGGACACTCAGCCCTTCGCGCTCGACGACGTTTTCTCCGGAAGCGGCCACGTCGATCAACAGATCGACCAGGTGATCCTCGAGCAGGTTGACTTCGTCGATGTAGAGAAAGCCACGGTTCGCGCGCGCCAGCAGACCAGGCTCGAAGGCCTTGACGCCATCGGCCAGCGCGCGTTCAAGGTCGAGCGCACCGACCACGCGGTCTTCGGTGGCGCCGAGCGGCAGATCGACAACGGGCACCGGTACCAGATGGCTTTTCAATGTACGCAACGCGGCGCTCTTGGGCGACTTGCCATCGCCGCCAGCCTTGGTTTCGGATTTCGCCAAGGCGCGCTTGCGCGCCTCGCATTCTTCACACGCGACAGGCCATGCAGGGTCGCAGTGGTAGCGACAACCCACCACCGCCGCCATGCCGGGCAACAACGCCGCCAGCGCACGCACCGCGGTCGATTTGCCGGTGCCACGATCACCAAATACAAGTACACCGCCGATGCGCGGTTCGACCGCTGCGATCAGGATCGCCAGTTTCATTTCGTCCTGACCGACGATCGCCGAGAAGGGAA
>JBDTQC010000206.1:0-6326 GCA_039932405.1 Ideonella sp. | reverse complement strand
ACGGTCGCTGATCGATGCCGACGAAACGCTAGTTGAGGTTGAGATTGCAAGAGCCCTGCTGCCGTTCAGCTTGCCCGCCGGCAAGATCCATCCGCTGCGTGAACGGCTGCAGGATGTGATGTGGGACGATGTCGGCGTCATGCGCGACGCCAGCGGACTCGCCAAAGGACTTGCCGGCGTGCGCGAACTAAAGTCCGAATTGCTGGCGACCGGCTTGCCGGCTGGCGAGCAGGCTTTCAACCTGACCTGGCACGACTGGCTGAATACCCGCAGCCTGATCGAGATATCGGAAACCATTGCGCAGGCCGCGCTGTCGCGCGAAAACTCGCGCGGCGCCCATTACCGCGAAGACTTTCTCGAACCCGGCGACTTGAACACGTCGTACTTCACCGTCACGCGTCAGCTCGACGAGGCCCTTTCGGTGACCCGCGAACCGGTCAGGTTCACCATCGTCAAACCCGGCGAGTCCCTGCTCGACGAAACAGCGCCGGCGATTGCTCAAGCCGCTGCATGAGGATCCAATGATCAAATACCAAGCCATTCACGCGGCCGCCAAGACCATCATGGCGAAGGCCGCCATCGACATTCCGCCTGACTACCGCAACGGAGTCAGCAACATGGCCGACAAGGAGCCGGGCGACCTGTCGCGCTTCGTCCTCAAGGTGATGATGCAGAACTGGGATGCGGCCACCGCCGACCGCCGCCCGATGTGCGCCGATTCCGGCTTGCCGCGCTACTACGTCAAGGTCGGCAACGACAGCAGGATCGAGGGCGGTTTCATCGCCCTGGAGAAGGCGCTGCGCACCGCGACCGCCGAAGCCACCCACGACATTCCATTGCGCCCGAACCGGGTGCACCCGCTTTGGCGCACTGACCACAACAACAACGTCGGTATCAA
Source organism: Ideonella sp. (assembly GCA_039932405.1). GTDB lineage: Bacteria > Pseudomonadota > Gammaproteobacteria > Burkholderiales > Burkholderiaceae_C > Ideonella_A. Next base: position 5,428 of record JBDTQC010000206.1, on the reverse strand, counting down.
TGCGCCGGAAATCGACTGGAGTTTCGAGCCCGATGTCGACTGGATCGACATCACCACCGTGCACAAGGGCGGCTTGTTCGGCACCGATTACCGGATGCTGTTTCCGGGCGATGGCATCGACGGCATCAAGCGCTTTCTGCTCGATACCTTGATTTCCTTCGGCAAGCGCGGCTTGGCGTGCCAGCCGGCAATCGTCGGCATTGGTCTCGGTGGCTCGAAGGACACGACCATGGTGCTTGGCAAGCAGGCAGCTTGCCTGCGCATCGTCGGCGACCGCAACCCGGATCCGAAGATCGCCGCGCTCGAGCTCGAGCTGCAGGAGCTCGGCAACAACATCGGCATGGGCGCGATGGGCTTCGTCGGAAAATCAATGGTTGCGGATTGCCACATCGAGGTTGGCTACACCCACACTGGCGGCATGCCGATGAGCGTGCACACCTTCTGTCTGTCATCGCGTCGCGCGACGGTTCGCATCCATGCTGACGGCCGCACCGAGTTCCGCACCGATCCCAAGTGGTTCACACCCTACATGAGAAGGGAGACGATCGAATGGACACCGACAGCGGCGACAGCAGCAGCATGATGAAACATGAGTTCACCACCGTGCGTCTGCAGACGCCGGTCAGCAGCGAGGACCTGGCAAAGCTGAAAATCGGCACGGTTGTATACCTCGACGGCGTGGTCTATACCGGCCGCGAAGGTGTCTACAAACGGGTGCTCGAACAGGGCGAGAAGCTGCCCGTCGATCTGCCATCGGTGAGCAACGTCAATTTCCATTGCTCACCGGCGGCCGCGATCGAGGCCGATGGCAGCTACAACGTGGGTGGTGTCACGGCGACAGCCAGTTTCCGCTTCTCCAAGTGGATGAAGGACTGGTTCAACTACTCGGGCGCCAAGGTCATCATCGGCAAGGGTGGCATGTCCGAGGCCGACTACAAGGCCTTGTTCGTTCCAGCGGGCGCGGTCTACCTCACCACCATCGGTTATGGCACCGGAGCATTGCTTGGTCGGGGCATCAAGAAGGTCAGGGATGCGGTCTGGGCAGATGAGCTCGGTACGGCGCAGGCGCTGTGGATTTTCGAAGTCGAGAACTTCGGTCCTTTCCTGGTGGAAAGCGACATCGAAGGCAACAGCCTGTTCGAGCAGCAGGCCCAACACATCAATCCTGAATTTGCCCGCCTCTACGAAGGTCTGAAGGCCCCGGCCCTGAAGCGGTATGGCGAAACCGACGACCGCAAGGACGAACTGATCTAAGCCCCAAGCCTTGCCGCGCCGCGCAGTCGGCCTGAAACGACCTGAGAGAAGCCATGCTGTTCATCGATCAACGCACCTATACCTTGTACAACGGCAAGGTCTCGACCTTCCTGAAGCTTTATCAGGAAGAGGGGCTGGAAGTGCAGACCCGCATTCTTGGCAATCTGATCGGCTATTTCCACAGCGATATCGGGCCACTCAATCAGGTCGTCCACATGTGGGGCTACAGCTCGATGGACGATCGCTTCCGGCGCCGCGCCGAACTGCAGGCCAGCGACGCCTGGCAATCGTATGCACAGAAGATGCGTCCGCTGGTGATGTCGATCGAGAACAAGATCCTCATCCCGGCGCCGTTCAGTCCGATCGGTGGCAGTAAATAGGCACCACGAGAACTGAACGAACAGCGCCGGCTAACTCGTTCCCCATGCGCCTCAAGTGCTAAGCCCGCCGGAAATAATCGCGTTCAGTGCGCCCGTTCTGCTGATTGCCTACAGTGTGTTTGGCATGACCGGATTCGGCGCCACGATCATCGCGGTTCCTATCTTGATCCATGTCATGCCGCTTCAGTTCGCGGTCCCGCTATCGGTCCTCTTTGACATGACATGCACGGCAGTTGTGGGCGGCAGCAACCGTCGCCTCGTTTCGTTGCCCGAACTGAAGCGCTTGTTTCCGTGGATGCTGATTGGCATTGCGGTAGGGACCATCTTGCTCGACAAGCTTGGTACGAGGTGGCCACTGATTGCACTTGGCGTTTTCGTACTAGCCGTTTGCGCCCGAGGGCTGTTGGCTGCGCAAGCAGTGCCTAAACCTTCGATTCACCCCTTCTGGGCGCTGCCTTTCGGCTTGGTCGGCGGCGTGTTCAGCGCGCTTTTTGGTACAGGCGGACCGATTTACACGATCTATCTGGCACGACAGCTGACCGACGTCGACAAGTTTCGAGCGACCATTGCGGTGGTCGTTCTGATCAGCGGCATCACACGCGTTGTGACCTTCGGAAGCGCCGGGCTTTACTCTCAAAGTTCCATTCTGGTCGTCGCCGCTGCGTTACTGCCGATCGCATTGCTTGGAGCGTTCGTCGGATCGAAGCTCAGGACCCGCGTATCTCAAGCGCTGCTGAAGAAGCTCATCCTGGTGTTGCTTGCAGCGGCGGGCGCCAGCGCGCTGTATCGCGGCTTGATGTCGGACGCGTGAGGCTGCGCTTCTCAGATTTGAACCGCTGCAGCGTCGCAGGGTATTCACCAGGGGACTCCGCACGGACTGCGGCCGTAAGATTTACTTCATCAACCGTTGAATATTGTTTGCTTGCGTAAGAATACTTTCGAGTCCAAATCACGGATTCCTGTTCCTGTTCCTGTTCCTGTTCCTGTTCCAGTTGCAGCAAGCAGTCGCCTCGTCAAAATTTGTTCAGGCCCGCTGCCCTTGCTTTTTGCCAAACGTGCCGCTGCGAAAGCGGTGCATTGATTGTTAACCGCTGGAGAAATCTGCCAATGAACTATTCCAAGCTCCTGTCGTCGCTGTCGATCGTGATGGCGCTGAACCTTGCCGGCACCACCCAGGCCGCCGCGGAAGTGTCGGAGATCCGGCTCGCGCAGCAATACGGAATCAGCTATCTGCCGCTGATGATCATGCAAGAGGACAAGCTGCTGGAGAAACATGTCAAGGCGGCCGGCCTCGGCGACATGAAAGTCACCTGGTCGAAATTTGCCGGCGGCAACGTGATGAACGATGCCCTGCTTTCCGGTGACCTGCAATTCGCCTCGGGCGGCGTCGGGCCGCTGGTTACGCTGTGGGCGAAGACCCGCGGCAATCTCGATGTCAAGGCGGCCACTGCCATGAATTCGATGCCGCTGTACCTGAACTCGAGAAATCCGGACATCAAGACGATCAAGGACTTCAGCGAGAAGAACAAGATCGCGCTGCCGGCCGTCAAGGTATCGATCCAGGCAATCACGCTGCAGATGGCCGCTGAGAAAGCCTTCGGTGCCGACAACTACCAGAAGCTCGACAAATTCACCGTCAGCATGGGACACCCCGATGGCATGTTGGCGATGTTGTCCGGTTCGAGCGAAGTCGACAGCCATTTCACCTCGCCGCCTTTCCAGTACCAGGAACTCGAGAAGCCCGGTGTACATACCGTTCTCAATTCCTATGAAGTCACCGGCGGGCCGCACACCTTCAACGTCATCTGGACGACCAAGAAGTTTGTCGATGCGAATCCGAAAACCTATGCCGCATTCCTTGCGGCGTATGACGAGGCCACGGCGAAGCTGAACGCCGACAAGAAGGCCGCCGCTGAGTTGTATCTGCGGGTTGCCAAGGACAAGTCACCGCTCGAAGATATCGTGAAGATGCTGAATTCGCCGGAAATCGAGTTCACGACGACGCCGAAGAACATCATGAAATATGCCGACTTCATGTTCAAGGTCGGTGCCATCAAGGTCAAGCCGGCATCCTGGAAAGACTTGTTCTTTCCGAATGTGCACAACCTGCCCGGCAGCTGAGCTTGCGTCGCTGTCTTGATCGAACCATTGCAACGCCTCGGCCGCGCCTCCTGAGGAAACTTCATGGTTGAAGAAACATTGCCCCAACCGCTGCTGGACGTGCGGGGTTTGACGCTGCAGTACAAGACCAAGGATCACCTGGTCACTGCAACTTACCGGGTCGACTTCCAGGTTTTCAAGTCGGATCGCTACATCCTGCTGGGCCCGTCGGGCTGCGGCAAATCGACCCTGATGAAAGCCGTGGGTGGCTACATGAAGCCGGTCGAGGGTTCGATCACGCTCAAAGGCAAGGAAATTACCAAGCCGGGGCCGGAGCGGATGATGGTGTTCCAGGAGTTCGACCAGCTGATGCCCTGGAAGACCGTCAAGCAGAACGTCATGTTCGCGCTCACCGCCAGCGGCAAGCTCGGGGCGAAGGCGGCCGAAGAAAAGGCGATGCAGTATGTCGAGAAGGTCAATCTGACACGTTTTGCCGACAGCTATCCGCATACCCTTTCGGGTGGCATGAAGGCGCGCGTGGCAATTGCCCGCGGCATGGCGATGGAACCCGACATCCTGCTGATGGATGAGCCGTTTGCCGCGCTCGATGCGCTGACGCGGCGCAAGATGCAGGAAGAACTGCTGCAGCTCTGGGATGAAACCAGGTTCACGGTCATGTTCGTGACGCACTCGATTCCGGAAGCTGTCCTGCTCGGCAACCGCATTCTGCTGTTGTCGCCTCATCCTGGCCAGGTAAAGGCTGAACTCGCCAGCAATGGCACAGACGAAGTCAATCCCGCTACCGGACAGAAACTGTCGGACCGGATCCACGACATGCTGTTCGTCGACGAGATCGAAGCGGAGGTTCCACATGGTTGAGGGATTGGTCTCGCGCCCCGAGTTCGTCCGCGAAAGTTTGGGTGACCAGGCCTTCGGTGTGGTCGAGAAGCCGCTGACGGCATGGGAAAAGATCTACAACCAGGCCCCGGTGCGCAAGGCGCTGATCCTGGTCGTGTTGGCCGTCCTCTGGGAGGTCTATGCGCGCTCGATCAACAACCCGCTGCTGTTCCCGACATTCAGCTCTACCCTGGCTGCATTCTGGGACGCCCTCATGACTGGCGGCCTGCTGCAGAAGAGCTGGTTCTCGATCAAGGTGCTGCTGATGGGCTACGCGACCGGCCTGTTGCTAGCCGCCATCCTGACCGGCATCGCGATCAGCTCGCGCATTGGCACCGATTTGCTGGAAACGCTGACCTCGATGTTCAACCCCTTGCCGGCCATCGCGCTGCTGCCGCTGTCGCTGCTGTGGTTTGGGTTGAACAATGCCAGCCTGGTCTTTGTGCTCGTCCATTCCGTGTTGTGGGCGGTCGCGCTGAATACCCATTCGGGATTCATGTCGGTGTCGAATACCCTGCGCATGGTCGGTCGCAACTACGGCCTGAGTGGCGTGGGTTATGTGACCCGGATTCTGATACCAGCGGCATTCCCGTCGATCCTGACCGGACTCAAGATCGGCTGGGCATTCGCCTGGCGCACGCTGATCGCTGCGGAACTGGTGTTTGGCGTGAGTTCCGGCTCCGGCGGTCTGGGCTGGTTCATCTACGAGAACAAGAATCAGCTCGAGATCCCGTCGGTTTTTGCCGGCCTGTTCACCGTGATCCTGATCGGTCTGCTGGTCGAGAATCTGATCTTCC
>JBDTQC010000205.1:0-6332 GCA_039932405.1 Ideonella sp. | reverse complement strand
GAATGCCGGCCGTGAGTCGATGGTGCCGAACATCAGGCCCCAGCCGATCTGCGAACCGACGTAGACATCGGCTGCAGTAAATTGATCACCACAGATGTAAGTCCCCTGAGTGACCGCCTTTTCCAGCGTGTCGATCACTTCGGCATAACTGCCGAAGCCGATCATCATGGCTTTGCCTTCGGGCACTTGCCAGCCAAGCGAGCGAGCGGAGATTGCCGCCTCCAACGGACCGGCAGCAAAGAATATCCAGCGGAAAAATGCTGCGCGGCCCGCGGACCCGAGCGGCGGAATCAAGCCGGCATCAGGAAAACGATCGGCGAGCCAGGCACAGATTGCGGCGGCCTCTGTCACCACCACGTCGCCGAGCTTGACGGCCGGAACCTTGCCCATCGGGTTGACCGCCAGATAGTCGGCCGATTTCATGTCGGGCCCGTAATTGAGCCAGACGGTCGTGTACGGTTGCCCGAGTTCTTCTACCATCCAATGCGCAATGCGCCCGCGCGATTGCGGATTGGTATACAGCACGAGTTCGTCCATGGAATCTCCTGAGTTCAGCGAAGCCGCCATTCTGCCGCCGAAGCGAGGTCTGGCGCCATCAACCGACATGCCGGGTCGATCCTGGAATGAGCTGCCGCGTCAGACTGGATCGAATTCCAGGTGCACCGCTGCTTTGCGTTCACGACGCCGTTGCACTGCTTCGGATGTAGATAGACAAGCTGCCATCGATCGAACGTTCGTAGTGTGCAATCTTCTGAATCAGGCGGGTGTCGAGCGGATGGCCGGCTGCCAACATCATCGCGCCACTCGGCCCGACCAGGTCGCGCGCCAACACCATCCCATCGGACAGTGCGGCGGCGCTCAAGATGGTTTCGTTCGGATTGAGTGCGTCGGCAGCCGCCGCATCGGCAGTGGCTTCATCGAGCATTCGACCGAACTCGTCCAGTACCCACGGGTCGTAGCGCCGGGCGCTGCCTGCGAGCAAAGCCGCCCACGCCTCTTTCGGGGACAGCTTGCGCGGCAGCAGCACACCGCCGATCAACAGGTTGTCGTAGTCGCTGCACACCGACAGGATGCGAGCCCCGACGAGGATCGCCCTGCCCTTGAGCTGATTGGGGAAGCCGGTGCCGTCGAAACGTTCCAGCTGAGCGCCAATCGTAGCGGCCGCACCGCGCAAATCCTGCAACGGCATCAGCAACTGCTCAGCGCGCACGGCGTGCTGTCGGTAGTCGCGCACCTGGCGCACCGACATCACCGACAACGGCGTATTCAGCAACTCATCTGAAAAACCGAGCTTGCCGACATCGTGCAGCAAGGAAGCAAAGAACACCTCTCGCACCAGTGCCGCATCCAGCTTCAGGCGTGTGGCCAATTTGCGAACGCGGTCGGCAACCCGCCGGGAATGACCTGCCAAACGCTCATCTCGGCTCTCGACCAGGCTTGAGAACACCTTCAAGGTAACAACCAGGTTCTCCTTGAGACGCTCGTTGGCCGCTGACAACTCTTCCAGGCTGGCGTTGACATTTCCCTGCAGTATCGAATTGAGCGCATTCAACTCTTCGCTGCGGCTCTTGACGAGCTCCGCAACCAGCAGCTTTTCACGTTGCACAGCCTGCTGCTGAATCGCTTCGGCCACCACACCCAGCAATTCATCATCCACCCATGGCTTGGTGACGTAGCGCGAAACCTGGCCCTGGTTGATAGCGGCGATCAGCGAGGAAGCGTCGGTCTGCCCGGTGAGCAGAAATCGCAACGGATGCGGCCAGCGTTCGCGAACTTCCTGCAGAAAACGGGCGCCGCTCATCTCGGGAAGTTGAATGTCCGAGATGACGATGTCCATCTTTTCGGTTTCGAGCAACGACAGCGCGCCCGTGCCGTTAGTGGCCACCAACACGCGGTAGCCGGCATTGCGGAACAATGCCTGCAACGACGACAGGATGGTCGGGTCGTCATCGACGCACAGCAGACTTGCTTGCGCAGAGTCAGCCGTCGAAGAAGCGTCCTTAGCCGATTTCATGGTCCCGAATTTAGCGGGTAGGAGAGCAATGGCGGAAATCGATGTCGTATTTCCGTATTTCAAGTTAGGGATGCTCAAAGACTGTTTTCCGGAACCGCGATTGCTTCAGAGCGAACGCTCGCATTTGTCGCGATCCTGTTTCGTGACGTGCGCTGCGCACGCCGCAGCTCGATCGTCCGGTTTGCTGGTGGCTGGACCTGTGGACGGCAACGAAGCGTCAGCCGGCTTGGCCCCCGGAAGGGTCACGCTGATCTGCGGAACAACGGCATTCTTCGGCCTGACCTTGCCGGGCTGATCGGCATTCTTCGCCGACTGGACTGCCGGGCTGGCTGCTGGCGCATTGGCTGGCTTTCCAGGTGTCGTTGTCAAGCGCGCACTGCTGGCAGAAGGACTGGGCGGTGCCGCTGCGGGGTCGGCCGCCCATGCGGTTGTCATGCTGGTCACAAGAATCAAGGCTGCAAAAGTTTTCATTTTCATCCTCCGGGCTAAAGATAGCTCGGCTCGCGCACCGCAGTGGTAGGACATGCGGCCGATCTCGAGTCAGCCCGTGACGTTCATCCTTTCCCAATCAGAGCATCGCGCTGACCAACATATGAGGTTTCCCGGCGGGTGATTTGTTGTGATCCGGTTTCCTCCTACGCCCGGTGGTGGTTGCTGCCGATGCCAGCCGGCGGCGCCCTGACCAACAATCGATTCGGAGGCGGCAGCGAGCCGATCGCTGAGCCTGCTTGCCCATCCAATCCACTGAAACAAACGACATGACCGTGAACCCGCCCAGCTTGAATGCAGCCATGCTTCCAGTGCCAACACCAGATGCCGCAACCGGCGCGTGTCGCAACAGCCGAATGAAGATCGACAGCGAACTCGTTTATGAGGTCGATGGTTTGACCGACTTCATCTTCCTGGTTCACGCGCGCCATGATGACAATCAGTGCGTCACCGATGAACAACTTCTGATCGATCCGCCACACGCCCAGCGAATTCACGTCCAACCCGAGTCCGGCAATCGACAGTTGCGCATCCAGGCTCAGTCAGGGCGACTCACATTGCGCTACCAGGCGACAGTCGACAAACGCATCAGCCCGATCGACACCCAGGCGGGCCAGTCGCCGATCCACGAACTGCCCGATGAGGTTCTCCACTTCGTGATGCCGACGCGCTATTGCGAGTCCGACCACCTCGGTGCGGCGGCGCAGCAGTTGTTTGTCAATCTTGAGCCGGGCTATGCACGGGTGCAGGCGATCACCGAGTGGGTGCGCACGAATATCACCTATCGCATCGGATCAAGCACCGCGCTGACCACCGCGCGCGATGTGTTCGTGCAGCGCGCCGGGGTGTGCCGCGATCTCGCCCACCTGTCGGTCAGCTTCTGCCGCGCTTTGAATATCCCGGCGCGCCTGGTTGCAGGCTATTCGCGATTTCCTGAGCCCCCGCCTGATTTCCACGCACTTTTCGAAGCCTACATCGGCGGGCGTTGGGTGATGTTTGATCCGACCGGCATGGTCGACCCGGCGCACGTCGTGACGATCGCCACCGGCGGCGACGCCAAGGATGTCGCGTTCGCCACGATATTCGGACCAGCGCGAATGCTGTCGATGCGACCGGACGTGGAAGTGCTCGACGACGGTGGAGTGACCTGCCTCGGGTGAGGAAGAAAAAACTTTTCGCGCCGATGAGCCGATCGGCCACGTTTTGCCGCGTACCACTCTGAAGCCCCGCATTCTGCGGGATCCAGAGGAGATCGCATGAACCCCATCCGTTGCATCCACGGCCTGCGCCGTTGGCAGGTCTTGTTTGCGGCCACGGCCACCGCGGCGCTGTTGGCCGCTTGTGGTGGTGGCGACGACGGTGCGGCGACGCCGGCAGCCGCAGCGCCTGCCGCCAGCAGCGTCACGCTGAGCGGTGTGGCCGCCACCGGCGCGGCAATCGCCAACGCCCCGGTTGGCGTCATCAACGCCAACGGCGTGACGGCGAGTGCCACCACCAACGCCAGCGGTGGCTTCACGATCAACATCGCCGATGGCGCGCCCTACGTACTGCGTGTCACCGACCCGGCTGGACGGCTTTGGTATTCCTACGCACAAGGGCCAGGCAGCGCCAACATCACACCGTTGACCAGCCTCGCACTGTCGCAGGCAGCCGTTGGGCGCCCGTTGGCCGATGTTTACAACGGCTGGGCCAGCAGCCGGTTGAGCGCGGCACAGGTTCTGGAAGCGGCCCGCGTGGTCAATGCCAACCTGGCCAGTGTGATGCAGGCTCGAGGGGTGACCCCGGCAAGTGCGAACATCTTCACCCAGACCTTCACTGCCAACGGTCAAGGCCTTGACGCGGTCCTCGATGCGATCCGGGTGAGCTTCAACTGCTCGGCCAGCCAATGCACGCCGCTGATCAACTCGCCGGCTGGTACCGCGCTGCTGAACTGGAACGGCGCCATCTCGGTTGCCGGCATTACCTTGAGCTGGAACGCCGCGGGTGGCGGCAGTATGGGTGGTGGCACAGGCGGCGCCAGCGTCGGGTCATGCACCGCCTCGCCCACAGCCGGCAGCTACTCGGTGATCGTGCAGACGAGCATCAGCGGCCTCGGATCGGTACCGGTTCCGGAGGTCTGCATCGACGGCCTGCCAGGCAAGCCGGCCAACCAGGCCGATTTCTGCAGCGGCAGCCTGGCCAGCGGGCAACTGCCGACGGGCGTTGCGATCCAGTCTTGCAGTTACGACGGCAGCGTTGGAACAATCACCGCGCGCATCACCACGCCGATCACACTCGACTACACGGTCAAGTACACATTCGTGCAGCGTTGATTGAATGCCCGAAGTGATCTTGTGACGCACAGGGCAAACCGGTCTGGTCGACGGTCTGCGCTGTAGCGATGGCAAGTTTCGGTTGGTCGATCGCCCGCAAGGGCACGACCAGCCTCTTTTATGGCTTTCAAGTTTGTCGGCACTCAACCCACCTCGGCTCGCGCGCCCGGCGAGGTCAGAGGCTGCAGTCCGCTGGCCGCCGGCTTGCGGGTGCACGAGCCGAGGGTGTGGGCATAGACCCAGGTGAACTCGGCACCGAGCAGAAAAATCTGTGCGGAGTAATAGACCCAGACCAGCAATGCCACCAGCGAGCCGGCTGCGCCGAAGCCGGAGCCCACACCGGTGGTGCCGATATAAAGGCCGATCAGCCACTTTCCCCAGCTGAACAGGGTGGCCGTGGTGAGTGCGCCGAAGGCGACATCCCGCCATTCGATCCGCGCACGCGGCATCAGCTTGTAGATCATCGCAAACATCGATGTCACCAGCACGAAGCCCAGCACCTGGTTGAGGACGGCCAGCAGCAACTCCCAACCGCCCATGTGCGGTGTAGCCCACTTTTCGATTGCAGTCAGCACCGCGCTCACAACCAAGGAAACGAGCATCAGAAAACCGATGCCGAGAATCAGCCCGAACGACAGCAAGCGAGTCCGCAGCAGGTGCCAGATGCCACTGCCCACCCGCGCCGGCACATGCCAGATGCGGTCGAGTGCGTCCTGCAATTCTGCGAATACCGTGGTCGCACCGACCAGCATCACCGCCAAGCCAACCAGCGTACCGACAACGCCACCGGCCGGTCGGTTGACACTCTCGAGCAAGGCCTGGATCGCTGACGCGCCCTGCGGACCGACAAGGCTCTGGATCTGGCCGAAGATCTCGCCACGCGCCGCGTCCGGACCGAACCAGATCCCGGCCACTGAAATGACGATCAGCAACAGCGGCGTGATAGAGAACAGCGTGTAGTACGCCAGCGCAGCACCCATGCTGGGCGCACGGTCGTCGATCCAGGCATTGATTGCTGCCCGTGCAATTGCCAACAGCTGCCGGTAGCTGGGCAGGCGGCGCAGTTCGGGGCCGTCGATCGGTAGTCCGGCTTCTTTCTCAGGAGATACGCCATTCTCTGAAATCGGAGCCATCCGTCCCATCGAGCGTCCTTCACGTTTACAACTGCTGCAGATTTGCAGTTGTAACTCGGTGTCGCTTGTGACGCTGTAGGGTCGGTGCGGAGGCTGGCGTCGGACAATGCCGTTCGATGGCGACGACGCGCCTTGGCGTTGGTCGAAAGTCTCTCGATTTGCCGCTGCGGGAATGGTGTCGGGCCGCCGGTGCGCCATTGCCCCGTAGCCTCCCGAGGCCAGAACGACTTCGCCTGGGCGGCTGTGCGAAAGGATGGCGCCTGATGCAGGCAAAATCGAGCCATGACTGAACCAGCGACACGCGAAGAGATTCATCATCGGCAAATCGATCTGCGGTTCTACCAGCGCAGCGATGGGCTCTATGAGGTCGAGGGCCGTCTCGTC